>JBARDR010000625.1:0-11864 GCA_049795335.1 Gelidibacter sp.
TGGGAAGTGGAAGGTTATGGGATTCCTATTTATGTGAATCATCAATATGAGTTTTCCGATTATAAAGCGATGGTTGCTGATGACATGGAATTGGTTGATCGTATTTATCCTGCCCATCCAGGTAAAGTTCCAAACGAATACAATCCTGTGGGAACTTATGTGCGCGATTTTAATATCGATAGCACTTGGGACGGAAAAGAAATATTCTTACAAATCGGTGCCATGAAATCGGGTGGTTTCGTTTGGCTAAACGGCAAATACGTGGGCTATTCTCAAGGCAGTAAGTTACCTGCAGAATTCAACATTACCAATGCTGCCCAACCTGGTAAAAATAAAATCGCCATTCAAATATTCCGATGGACAGATGGTTCATACTTAGAATGTCAAGATTTCTGGAGAATTAGCGGCATTGAGCGCAGCGTTTATGTGTACGCACAACCAAAAGTACGCATCCAAGATTATGAAGTGGTTTCCATTTTAGATGGCGCTTATAAAGATGGTGTTTTTGAATTATCGGTGGATGTTGAAAATCATCTAACAAAAGCAGCTAAAGGCAATGTGTCCTATAAAATATTAGATGCCAATTCTAAAATTGTAGCTTCTGAGACCAAACCATTCTCAACTTCCAATAAAACAACGATTGAATTTTCTGCCAACTTACCAAACGTTAAACAGTGGAGTGCAGAACATCCAAATTTGTATACCTTACTGATTGAAACAAAGGATGCCAAGAAAAAAACACTTGAGGTCACGACGTCAAGAATCGGATTTAGATCTATTGAAATCAAACAGGGTTTACTTTTGGTCAACGGCCAACGCATCACTTTAAAAGGCGTGAATACTCAGGAGGCAAATCCAGAAACGGGTCACGTGGTTCCGGAAGAATTGATCATGAAGGATATCAAACTTTGGAAAGAAAACAATATTAATGCGGTACGATTAAGCCATTACCCACAACAACGTCGTTTTTACGAATTATGTGATGAATACGGTTTGTATGTGGTGGATGAAGCCAATATCGAATCGCACGGTATGTACTATGGCAAATATTCTTTAGCCAAATTACCAAGTTGGGAAAATGCGCATGTGGACAGAATGGTGCGTATGGTTGAACGTGATAAAAACCATCCATCGGTCATTATCTGGTCCATGGGGAACGAAGCTGGGAACGGCGTCAATTTCTTCAAAGGTTACGACGAAATGAAAAAAGCGGATAAAACCAAACGTCCTGTACAATACGAGCGTCCTTACAAAGATTATGACGGCAGCATATGGGATATGGATTCCAATACAGATATTATTGTGCCTCAATATCCATCGGTCGCAACTTTTGAGGCTATTGGAAAAACGAAAACCGATCGTCCCTATATTCCAAGCGAATATGCACACGCGATGGGGAACAGTACTGGGAACTTTAAGGATTACTGGGATATTATTGAACAATATGACAATCTTCAAGGCGGTTTCATTTGGGATTGGGTGGATCAATCCATCTGGAAAACCGATGAAAATGGCGAGCGTTTCTATGCTTATGGAGGTGATTATGGCGAAAATATGCCGTCAGACAATTCATTTTTAAATAACGGCATTGTTTTTCCTGATCGTACGCCACAACCTGCATTATTTGAAGTTAAGAAAGTGCACGAATTCATCAATTTCAAGGAAAAAGGTATTAATCAGCATAATGAATTACGTGTATTACTTGAGAATTTATACGATTTTACCAATTTGGATCAATTCAATTTTATTGCGGAAATCAAAGCGGATGGTAAAGTTGTGAAAACGATTAAAATCGATGATATTTCAGTAGAAACACATACGGGTAAACTGATCAGATTGTCTCTGAATGACATCGATTATAAAGCGAACACAGAATATTTTGTTGAAATTTCAGCAATAACAAAAGAAGCTTGGGGCATTCTTCCACAGGGATTTGAAGTGGCACATGAACAAATTGCCTTATCAAGTAAATACAAAAAAGAGCTTACAGAAATCGCCAAAAAAGGCACTTTGAAAGTTAAGGATTCCAAAGAAACTTTGGATATTTCCAATAGTGAGCTACAATTGGTTTTCGATAAAAATAAAGGACAAATAACGTCCTATGTTTTTGAAGGCAATGAACTCATCAAAGACGGCAACGGACCACGTCCTAACTTTTGGCGTGCGCCAACCGATAACGACTTTGGCAGCCAAATGCAAGCCAGAAATATCGAATGGAAAAAGGCGTCACTTTTTATGAAAGTGAAAAAAATGACCACCCAAACAAACAAGGATGGCAGTGTAAGTGTTGCTATAGTTTACGACTTGCCAGGTGTCGGTACTACTTTTAAATCTACCTATGAAATCTATGCAAATGGGGTGGTCGAAATAAATAATCTGTTGAATGAAACGCCATATAAAGGCGATATTCCACGAGTGGGAATGCGTATGCAAATGCCAAAACAATATGATAATATGACCTTCTTTGGTCGTGGGCCATTTGAAAACTATCAAGATAGAAAAACAGCAGCGTTCATTGATTTGTATGAGTCTAAAGTAAAAGATCAGTATGTGCCTTATGTCCGTCCGCAGGAAAACGGCTATAAAGTAGATGTGCGTTGGACGGCTTTTACTAATGCTAACCATAACGGATTGTTGGTGGTTGCCAAAAATCCATTGCAAGGATTGGGCGTCAGTGCGTTGCATATGCCGAATGAGGATTTTGACACGACGGTAGGTATTAATTATACGGGAAAAGAAGAATTGGACTCAGAATATAAAACGGATGGCATCCCACAAATCAACGCGTCCAAACATATTAATGATATTAAGGCGCAAGATTTAGTGCAGTTGAATATCGATTTAGGACAGCGTGGTGTTGCCGGCGATGACAGCTGGGGATCACGACCAATGGATAAATATCTCGTGAAAGGGCAATCAAAGAATGCCTATAGTTTTTATTTGATTCCATTCAAAAAAGGATCGAAGGATGACTTTGTTAATTGGAGTAAATTATATTCAAATCAGGATTAAATAAAAGATTAAAATAGAATAGAAGAATGAAACAAATTAATCATTTATTAAAAGTGGCTTTCCTGTGGTTTTTGGGAAGCCATTTGGCGCAAGCCCAAACGCTTGATCCCGTTATAGAAAATCCAGATGTGGTAGGCATTAATAAGTTGGATGCGCGCGCTACATTTTTCCCATACAATTCCTTAGAATTGGCCAAGGAAGATGATCTTTCTAAAGCAGGAAATTATTTGTTATTGAACGGGATTTGGCAATTTAATTACAGTGACACGCCTGAAGTGAGACCGGCCGATTTCTATAGAGAAGATTATGATACGTCAAAGTGGAACACTATAAAAGTACCATCTAATTGGGAAGTAGAAGGCTTCGGGATTCCTATTTATGTGAATGCTTCCTATCCGTTTCAAAAAGGCGAATTGAATCCGCCAGATATTCCTGATGGTGATAATCCAGTAGGTTCATACAAACGCACGTTTGATGTTCCAAACGATTGGAATGGTAAGGATCTGTTCCTTCATTTTGGTGCTGTAAAATCGGCTTTTTATGTGTGGGTCAATGGAAAGAAAGTAGGCTATAGCCAAGATTCTAAATTGCCGGCAGAATTTAATGTGACCGAATTTGTAAAGCCAGGAAAAAACACAATCGCCTTAGAGGTGTATCGTTGGAGTGATGGTAGCTGGTTAGAATGTCAGGATTTCTGGAGAATTTCGGGTATTGAGCGTGATGTGTATTTATACGCCAGACCTAAAGTGCAATTGGCCGACTATTTTGCCAAAGCAGGATTGGAAAATAATTACACCGATGGTGTTTTTGATTTATCGATCGATTTAAAAAGTATTGATGCTAAGAAACAAAACGGAACTATTGGTGTTGAAATCACAAGAGACGATCAATCGGTTTATAGCGCTTCTTCTGTTTATGAGTTGACGTCAAATTCTGAAAAAACTTTCAAATTCAACAAAATCCTTCCACAGGTAAAAACCTGGTCTGCAGAAATTCCTAATTTATACCAGTTGAACATTGTTATCAAAGACAAAAAAGGAAATGTCGTGGAAGCAATTTCTCGAAAATTAGGCTTTAGAACTTCCGAAGTTAAGGACGGTCAGTTTTTGGTAAATGGACGTCCTATTTTGTTCAAAGGCGTTAATCGTCATGAGCACGATGCGGTTACAGGGCATGTGATTTCTCGTGAAGATATGCTAAGAGATGTTCGAATTTTCAAAGAGTACAATATCAATGCGGTAAGAACGGCGCATTATCCAAACGATCCATATTTTTATGAGCTATGTGATGAATATGGTATTTATGTAGTAGATGAAGCCAATATTGAATCGCACGGCATGGGGTATGCTTTGGATAGAACTTTAGCAAACAATCCAGCGTGGTTAAAAGCCCATTTAGAACGTGTGGATCGTATGGTTATCAGAGATAAAAATCATCCATCGATCGTTATTTGGTCTATGGGGAATGAAGCAGGGAATGGCTATAACTTTTACCAAACTTATTTATCAGCTAAAAAAATAGACGATACCCGACCTATTCAACATGAGCGCGCGGTTCATGAGTGGAATACCGATTTGTTTGTGCCTATGTATGATACACCAGATCAGATTGAAGCTTATGCCAAAGATAAAAGAAGAGTCAAGCCATTAGTGTTATGTGAGTATGCACATGCCATGGGTAATAGTATGGGTGGTTTTAAGGAGTACTGGGATTTATTTGAAAAATACGATAAACTTCAAGGAGGGTTTATTTGGGATTTCGTAGATCAGGGGCTTAAGGTCGAAAGAAATGGTCGCACTATTTATGCTTACGGAGGTGATTTTGGCCCGGAAGGGACCCCTAGTGATAATAACTTTTTACTTAACGGACTCGTTCAGGCAGACCGTACACCTAACCCGCACATTTATGAAGTAGCACATATCCAACAAGATATTAAGTTTTATGAAAACGATCTTGCCAATGGCATGATTGATATCAAAAACTGGTATTTCTTTAGAGATTTGTCAAACTATAAATTAAATTGGGAAGTGATTGCCAATGGTGAAGTTGTGGAATCAGGAACCATCAATGCTCTTGATATGGCACCACAAGCCAAAAAAGCGGTAAAAATCCCTTTTAAAACGCAACTCAAAAACGATGTTGAGTATTTTTTAAATGTTTCTGCAGTATTAATAGCAGATGAACCATTATTGAAAGCAGGTCATAGATTGGCTTACGAGCAATTTCAATTGCAAGAAGGAACAATTCAAACGCCTGAAAAAGCCAAGGAACCTGTCGTCTATAAAACCAAAGGAGACGTGATTACCGTGACTGGTAAAGATTTCGAGTTAGTCTTCAATCAAAAGTCTGGAACGTTAACCGACTATAATTTCAAAAATAAAAGTTTGTTGAACCATGGACCTGAAGTTAATTTCTGGCGCGCTCCCACCGATAATGATTATGGTGCAGGTACACAAAAAAGATACAAAGTTTGGAAAGATGCCGGGACTTCTAGTCCTGTTACGACTTCTGTAAAACAACTTTCAAAATCCGAGCTGCAAATTACTTTCACAAGAGTTTTATTTAATGGCGATGCCAATCTTGTAGAAACTTACGTGGTTGATGGTAATGGTGCTGTAAAAGTAACCAACGATTTAAAAGCGATAAAAGGAGAATACCCAGATTTTTATAAATTTGGAAATAAATTAGTATTGCCTGAAACTTATAAAAACATCACGTTTTATGGCAAAGGACCTTTTGAAGCCTATACTGACAGACAACATGCCGCCAAAGTAGGCTTGTATAAACAAACCATTGCAGAGCAGTATTTTGCTTACCTGCGCCCGCAAGAAAACGGGAATAAATTAGAAACGCGTTGGGTTAGCATTACCAAAGACGATGGTTCTGGCATTAAGTTTTTAAGTGAAACGCCATTCTCAGTATCAGCGCTTAACTTTAAAGAAGAGGATTTACATAGTGGTGATGAAAGAGGTCAGGAACATGCAGGAGAAATCGATCCACGTAAAGAAGTGTTTGTTAATATTGATGGGTTCCAACAAGGATTGGGAAGTATCAATAGTTGGGGCACATTGCCTTTGGAGCCATACCGACTCCATTACAAGGATTATTCATATTCGTACTGGATGGTGCCAATTGAATAATGAAATTTTAAAATAATGATTTAAATCAAAACCATATCGACCTTTTTGCCCATGCATAAGGTCGATTTTGTTTTTATAGAAAAACGAAATTATCTAAACCATAATATGATGATTATCAAAAATTTTTCAGGGAATATGAGAAGGAAGCATTTGCTTCTTATTGCTTTATTCATGGCTTGTAGCGTGACAGGATTTGGTCAAGATAAAATCAGAAACGAATTTTCCTTAGAGAAAAACTGGCGTTTTCATAAAGGTGATGTGCCTCATGCTTATTTGACATCGTTTAACGATTCCAAATGGGAAAACGTAACCGTGCCTCACGACTGGGCGATAAAATGGCCATTTGATAAAGAAATTGACAAACAGACGGTCGCCATTGTTCAAAATGGAGAAGAAATGGCTACTGAAAAAACAGGACGTACAGGCGCTTTGCCTTATATCGGTGTCGGTTGGTATCGTACAGAGTTTTCTATCCCTGATTTTTCCGCAGATAAAAAAGTGATTCTTCTTTTTGAAGGTGCCATGGCAGAACCGGAAATTTTCCTCAATGGCAAAAAAGTTGGAAGCTGGAATTATGGCTACAGCTATTTCTATTTTGATATTACCGATTATATCCGTGGCAACGAAAAGAATACGCTAGCAGTAAAATTGACCAATCGGGAATTGTCTTCGCGTTGGTATCCTGGTGCGGGTTTGTATCGCAATGTGTGCGTGATTGTCAAAAACAAGGAAAGTATTGATCAATGGGGAACGTTTATAACGACGCCAATAATCACCAGCGCAATGGCTAAGGTCAATGTCAAAACCAAAGTATCTGGAGATGATCTTAAATTGGTCACAGAAATTAATGATGCCAATGGAAATATCGTTTCCGAAGATGTTACCAATGTCATTTTTGGGAATGAATTTGAGCAGAATATAGCCGTTGAAAATCCTGTTTTGTGGAGTCCAGAAAGTCCGTATCTCTATACGGCCACATCTAAATTATATGCCGGTAATATTCTGAAGGATCAAACGACCACTCGTTTTGGGATTCGTAAAATAAAATACGAAGCCGAAAAGGGCTTCAGTTTAAATGATTCTGTCATCAAGTTTAAAGGCGTTTGTCTGCACCATGATTTAGGTCCAATAGGAACTGCCATAAACAAATCAGCATTGCGTCGACAATTGACCATTTTAAAAGATATGGGTGCGAATGCCATCCGCAGTTCACACAATATGCCTTCTTTGGAGCAACTCGAATTATGCGACGAAATGGGCTTTTTGTTTTTGGCAGAAAGTTTTGATGAATGGGCAAAACCCAAAGTAGAAAATGGCTACCATCTCTATTTTCAAACCGATGCAGAGAAAGATGTCGTCAACTTGGTCCATGCCACTAGAAATCATCCCAGTATTGTGATGTGGAGCTCAGGCAATGAAGTTCCTGATCAATGGGGAAGTGACGGTGCCAAACGTGCCAAATGGTTACAGGATATTTTTCATCGCGAAGATCCAACCCGACCAGTTACTGTTGGTATGGATCAGGTGCAGGCAATAATGGAATCAGGATTTGGGGCCTTATTGGATGTTCCAGGGCTTAATTATCGGGTGCATCTCTATGAGGAAGCTTATGAGAAGTTTCCACAGGGGATGATTTTGGGTTCAGAAACGGCATCTACAGTCAGTTCGAGAGGTATTTACAAATTCCCGGTTGAGGCAGCAAAAATGAAACAATATGACGATCATCAATGTTCATCTTATGATCTAGAAGCTTGTAGTTGGTCCAATATTCCGGATGAGGATTTTGTATTACAAGATGATAAGCCTTGGGTGATAGGCGAATTTGTGTGGACCGGTTTTGACTATTTAGGCGAGCCGACCCCGTATGATGACCTTTGGCCGGCGCGTAGTTCGTATTTTGGGATTAATGATTTGGCGGGTTTACCAAAAGACCGTTATTATTTATATCGCAGTCGCTGGAATCTCAAGGATGACACTTTGCACATGTTGCCACACTGGAATTGGGAAGGACGTGAAGGCGAAATCACACCTGTCTTCGTTTATACCAATCAGGATAGTGCAGAATTGTTTGTCAACGGAAAAAGCATGGGGGTTCAGAAGAAAAATAAAAGCACCCCAACCAACAGATATCGCCTCATGTGGATGGATGTCAAATATGAACCGGGCACTATCAAAGTGGTCGCTTATGATGCTAATGGGAATCCGGTAGCAGCAAAGGAAACCCATACGGCCGGCAAACCTTTCCAATTGGTATTAGAAACCGACCGAACCGAATTAGACGCCGACGGCAAAGATTTGGCTTTTGTAACCGTATCCTTAGTGGATAAAAACGGCATCGCATGTCCGACCGCTACCAACCAATTAAACTTTAAAGTCAAAGGTGCAGGTTCTTATAGAGCTGCGGCTAATGGCGATGCAACGTCGTTGGAAATGTTTCATCTGCCGACCATGAAATTATTTAGTGGCAAATTGGTGGTTTTGATACAGTCTGCAGAGTATGCCGGTAACATAGAACTTACAGTTTCTGGCAAAGGATTAAAAACATCTAAAATAAATATTGCAACAAAAAATTAATACATGAATTCCTTACGATTACTTTTCATCCTTATTTTGGGCTTTTCCATTGTTGGATGTCAAACTAAAAAGACGACAAAACACTCTGAAACCCAAACTCATCAAAAACCAAACATCATTTATATCCTTGCGGACGATTTAGGTTATGGCGATTTGGGCGTGTATGGACAGACCAAGATTGAAACTCCAAACATTGATGCCTTGGCAAACGAAGGTATATTATTTACTCAGCATTATTCGGCCTCGCCGGTATGTGCACCAGCGCGCGCCTCGCTATTGACGGGGAGGCATGGTGGTCAATCCAGTATCCGTGGCAATGATGAATGGGAAGAGCGTGGCAATGTCTGGAATTATCGCGCGATGATCAATGATTCTACTTTGGAAGGCCAACGTCCGATGCCAAAGAATACCGTAACCTTTGCCCAGTTATTAAAAGAGGCCAATTATAAAACGGCCATCGTCGGAAAATGGGGTTTAGGGGCACCGCAAACCGAATCCATCCCGACCGAAATGGGTTTTGATTACTTTTTCGGATACAACTGCCAACGCTTTGCACATACCTATACGCCCGTACATCTGTATGAAAACGAAAATCGTTATCCTTTAAAAAATGATACCATTGCACCTCATTTCGGATTGTTGAAAGATGATGATCCGTTGGCACCTTCCTCTTATGAAAAATATACGCAGCCAGACTATGGTCCAGAGCTGATTTTTGGTAAAATGATGGATTTTATTGCCGCAAATAAAAAGGATCCGTTCTTTGTGTATTGGGCGAGTCCTATTCCACACGTGCCCTTACAAGCGCCACAAAAATGGATTGATTATTATGTGAATAAATTTGGCGATGAAGCACCTTATTATTTCAAAAAGGAAGTGGGCAGTTATTTCCCAACGCGTTATCCTCATGCCACGTATGCCGCGATGGTTTCTTATTTAGATGAAAATGTTGGCAAGTTGGTGGCGTATTTAAAAGCAGAAGGGCTTTACGAGAATACTTTGATTGTTTTCACCTCCGATAATGGCCCAGCCAATGATGGCGGCGCAGATCCGGAGTTTTTCAACAGCGGAGGGATATTACAAGGAAAAGCGGGTAGAGGTAAAGGATATACTTACGAAGGCGGCATCAGAGTACCGATGATTGCGACTTGGCCCGCTCAAATTAAAGCTGGAACAACCACCGATCATATTTCAGCGTTTTATGATGTGATGCCAACGTTTAGCGAAATCGCCAATGTGCAAATGGAACCTAAAACCAACGGCATAAGCTTTTACAATACGCTTACCAAAGGAGACAAACAAAAAGAACATGAGTATCTCTATTGGGAGTTTGCAGGTTATCAAGGACAGGTTGCTGTAAGAATGGGCAAATGGAAAATGATCTGGAAAAACATCAATAATGGCAATAAAGACGTGGAATTGTACGATTTGGATGTCGATATTCGGGAGGAACATAATATTATGGACCAACATCCAGAAATGCTTCAAAAGTTCCACGAGATCGTTAAAAATGAACATGTCACACCAGTAAATAGATCTTTTGCAATTGAAGGTGTAGAGCAATTAGTTAAATAGAATAAAGAAACCGTCATATATGAAATTATTTAAACTCGCGAGCATTTTTATTTATATACTTCTCCTTTTAGGATGTCAAAATAAAAATGTGGTTAAAAAAGCCGAGCAGGCATCTGTCAAAAGGCCCAACATCATTTTCATCATGTCTGATGATCATGCCTATCAAGCCATTAGTGCTTATGATAAAACCTTGATCAATACCCAAAATATCGATCGGATTGCCAATGAAGGGATGTTGTTTACCAATGCGAGTGTGACCAACTCTATTTGCGCACCGTCGCGGGCTGTAATCCTAACCGGAAAACACAGTCATATCAATGGTAAAATCGATAATATCAGTCATTTTGATACCACGAATGTGACCTTTCCGCAGTTGATGCAAAAAGCAGGCTATCAAACGGCTATGTTCGGAAAATTACACTTTGGAAACAACCCCAAAGGTTTTGACGAATTCAAGATTTTGCCAGGTCAGGGTGATTATTACAATCCGAAGTTTATTACCCAAAAAGGAGACACGATTATTGAGGGTTATGTTACGGACATTACCACCGATCTGACTTTAGATTGGATGAAACACCGAAGAGATCCGAACCAACCTTTTATGCTGATGTACTTGCATAAAGCGCCACACCGCGCGTGGCTGCCAAAGGAAAAGCATTATAAGGAATTCACAAAAAAAACATTTCCCCTGCCAGAAACGCTATTTGACGATTACAGCACACGCGGCACTGCCGCGAGGACTGCTGAAATGGGAATTTTAAAGCACATGTCCTTAGCAAATGATACCAAAGTGTATCCGGAAGTAATGAAAGAATTGGGCATCAAAGATTGGAACGACCTTGGATCGCCGCTTGGTCGAATGAACGCCGATCAACGCGCGCAATGGGATGCGGTTTATGGGCCGATCAATGAAGACTTCAAAAAAAGATATCCTACCATGAATGATTCGACGCTTACCGTATGGAAATATCAGCGGTATATGCAAGATTATTTAGGAACGATCGCTTCGGTAGATGAGAATGTGGGTCGCGTTTTAGATTACTTGGATGAAGAGAAATTGGCTGATAACACCATCGTCGTTTATACGTCCGATCAAGGGTTTTACTTAGGCGAACACGGCTGGTTTGACAAACGATTCATGTATAACGAATCCTTTAAAACGCCGTTATTGATCAAATGGCCCAATAGAATTCAACCAGGAATTACCGAAGATGAAATGGTCCAGAATCTAGATTTTGCACAAACCTTCCTTGAAGCAGCGGGCATAAAAGCACCTGAGGATATGCAAGGCGAAAGTTTGATGCCCTTATTAACTGGCCAAAAAGAGCTTTGGGTTAGAGATGCAATTTATTACCATTACTATGAATATCCTGCAGAACACGCCGTGAAAAGACATTACGGAATTGCCACCAAGGAGTTTAAGTTGATTCATTTTTATTTTGATGTGAACGAATGGGAACTTTACGACCGTAAGAAAGATCCGAAAGAAATCAATAACGTGATCAACCATCCAGCGTATGCGCAAGTCGTAAAAGAGATGAAGCAAAAACTTCACAACCTACG
>JBARDR010000626.1:0-2094 GCA_049795335.1 Gelidibacter sp.
TCCTTACAAAATACACCTTAAAATTTCATTTTTATCTACCCTAAAAACCACATGCCGCTTCCGCACAACGTTCGCCGTCAATAGCAGCAGATACAATCCCGCCAGCATATCCAGGTCCTTCGCCACAAGGGTAAAGATTTGAAATTTGCGGATGTTCCAATCGCTCATTTCTAGGAATGCTAATAGGGGATGAGGTGCGCGATTCCACACCTACAACATTGGCCTCTTCGGTATAGTAGCCTTTCATTTTTTCGCCAAAAATTTTAAATCCGTTACGTAAACTCCCGCCAATCAATTTTGGTAATAAGGAGTGCAATGGTACCGATTTTAATCCCGGTTGGTAAGAACTAGGATTGAGGTTGGCTGAAAGTTTACCTTCAACAAAATCTGTCAAGCGTTGCGCCGGTGCTACTTGGCTTCGTCCACCAGCGGTAAAGGCCAAGCGTTCCAAATCTTTTTGATATTCCAAAGCTTTTAAAACGCCAAACTGCTCGTATTTATGTAAATCCTTGTCCACATTGATTTCAACAACAATCCCTGAGTTTGCAAACGGGTTATTGCGTTTGGAAGGGGACATGCCATTGACGACGACTTCGCCATTGGCTGTTGCAGCCGGTACAATAAAACCACCGGGACACATGCAAAATGAATAGACACCTCTTCCATTCACTTGGTCGACTAAACTATAAGATGCGGCAGGTAATAGCTCGTCGCGTTCGCCACTGCAACTGTACTGAATGGAATCTATAATGTGTTGTGGATGTTCTACACGAACTCCCATGGCATACGATTTTGCCTCCATCGCAATGTTTTTTTCATTTAGAAGATAGAAAATATCTCTCGCCGAATGTCCCATAGCCAAAATGACACGATCCACTTGCAATTCGCCGCCGTTTTTAAGTTGAAGTGCTGTTATTTTATGGTCTTTTATGGTGAAATCGGTAACTCGGGTATCAAAATGCATTTCGCCGCCATAATTCAGTATCGTTTCACGAACATTCTGAACCACTTTAGGGAGTTTGTTGGTGCCAATATGCGGATGGGCATCTACTAAAATCTGATCTGTAGCGCCATGAAACACGAGATTTTCAAAAACACGGCGGACATCGCCACGTTTTAAACTTCTTGTGTAGAGTTTGCCATCACTATAGGTTCCTGCGCCTCCTTCGCCAAAACAATAATTAGAATCCTCATTGACAAAATGATCCCGGTTAATAGCTTTCAAATCACGTCGTCGTTCTTGTACGTTCTTGCCACGCTCCAAAACAATGGGCTTAAATCCTAATTCAATGCAACGCAAGGCAGCGTACATTCCTGCAGGACCGAACCCAATAATATGAATGGGTTTTGCTTTGGAGACATCTTTGTAGTCAAAATGATAATCAGACGTTTCAGGGACCGGTTCATTGATGTAAACGGCGACTTTATAGTTGAAAATAATTTGCTTTTTTCGCGCATCGATTGACTTACGAAGCACCTTAATACCTGATATTTTATCTTCGGAAATACCAAGGAATTTCGCTGCTTTGCGAGTTAAAATATCAGGATGTTTTTCTTCAAGGAGACTAACCCGAAGCTGAATGTCTTTTATCATGGTACAAAATTAATTAAAAAGCGATGAGAATAGGGTAGTCTGCCGGGAATTAAATTCTTATGCCAATATCTGAATGACTATTAGCTCGCTTGAGAAGTACTTTTCTTTTCCTACTCCATCTGCGAAGAAATAATAGAATTTTGTGAGGCTAAGAAATAACCCGTCAAACTCGCCAATAAAATAAATGATTAATCCCGTCAACAGGCCACAGATGGCCATGGTTGGAATCATTACACAACCCTGAAAACAGGCCAGTTGGATTGAGGGAAATTCTAATACGATCCAATATGATCAAGCTATAACACCTTCAAAAAGGCCCATAAAAGATATTTTCGGCTGAATAAAAAGATATTAAATCGAATGGGCTGATCTAAAATATTAAGATAGGTGACTAATCTTCGTCTTCTTTTAAGCTTTACACTTCAGATTTTTATCTTCTTTGGTAAGTGATGAATGTGAACGAATAGTTGTGATTTTCATCTTTTTGATGAAGGTTACGC
>JBARDR010000627.1:0-2340 GCA_049795335.1 Gelidibacter sp.
CCTTTGAAGATTCCTTAGCCAACAAACCCCACTTGTTGAATATCGAACCCTCAGATAAAGTAGGGTTGATCAATTTACTTAACGATGCCTCCAACAAGGAGATCCAAATGTATTTGCAAAACCAGAACGCCGCACATATTGTTACCAATATCTCGATGGTGCTCAATGAAGCTGATATGAATGAGGTCATAAAAGCCAATGAAGTGTTTATTGCACAAATAGGGATCAAAGTCATTGGTTTAAAGCTTTTTAATAACAGTGCCCTCACGCGAACTATTAATTTTAATGATGGGGTGGTGTTCGCTTATAGAACGTCCGGTATTTGCTGGAAAGAGAATGATAAATACCAAATGAAAATTGTGGACTTGGTGGAGAGCGGTAGTGGTTGCCCTAAGCAAAGTTATACGTCCTCAAAAAGAGCCAAAAAGAAAGTGGACTACTTTAAATTTTAAAAATGAGAAAAATCAGTGCTGTTTTAATTTTAGCATGCGCATGTGTGAGTTGTAATGATATTATTGAATTGGAGGATATTTCAATGGAAAAAGTGGCGCTTGTGGCACCGCATGACGGGGCTGTGTTAAAAACAACGTTGTTACGTTTTTCATGGGAACCTATTGCCGATGCAGATAGCTATCAAATACAAATTGCTACGCCCAACTTTGAAGCGCCATTACAAGTATATGTGGATACCACAGTAGCTGTGAATAATCTTTCAGTTGCCTTGGAGCGTGATAGTTATGAATGGCGTGTCAAAGCAAAGAATTCGGGGTACGAAACTAATTATAGTAAACAAAGTTTTACCGTTGAAGAATAAGACCAAAACCTATATTTTATTAGTTACTGTGTTAGGGGTTTGGGGAATCATTGCTTATAAAATGATTTCTGCAATACGTCCAGCTCCACCAGAAATAGCATCCCATGAACAGCTTACTGATTTCAAACCCAAGCAAGAGGTAAAAAGAGATACGTTTTCTATAACTCCTGTATCACGAGATCCTTTTTTGGGGAATTTAACAGCCAAATCAGTAATACCTCCATCTCGCCATCCAATAAAGAACAGTCCCGAAATAGTGCCAGTAGAAAATCCTCTAATAACTTATGGCGGACTGATAAAAAAACAAAATAACGACGCACAGATTTTTGTATTAAATATTAATAGCACCCAATATCTTCTAAAAAAGGGACAACGTGTTAACGATGTAACTCTAGTGCGTGGAAATTCAAAAGAAGTTGTGATTCGCTATAAGAATGCTCAACAAACGATTGCGCTTCAAAAATGATACAAACAAAATTAAAAGCTGGAGCACTGCAATTGACGCTTTTTATAGTGGTGGTCATTGCCTTGTTATTAGCCTCATTTTTAATTTTTGTGCATACCTATGCTCAATTTAATGTCCAATCTAATTTTGTTATTGAAACGACACAAAACATGAATAAGGGTATTCAATACGCGTTGTTTAATGATGTGTCATTGAACGATAGTACTTATATTGATTTAGAGGATGAAAATTATAAATCCCTGAAAATAACGAGAAGCTATTGGGGCATTTTTGAAAAAATAACTTCCGAGGCAAAAATTAAGAATTACCGCTTGGAAAGATCGGCGCTCATTGGAGCTACGCAACCAAAGTTAGAGAGAATGGCGCTTTATTTAGAAGATAGCAATAAGCCGTTGGTTGTCGTGGGAAATACCAAAATTCAGGGGATGGCTTATTTGCCGGAAAGAGGTGTGAGAACAGGTAATATTTCTGGTCACTCCTATTACGGAGAACAATTAATTTATGGAAGCACTAAAAAAAGTGGTGCATTGCCAAAATTGGTTTCTGAATTTGAAACACATCTCAAAAATATCTCAACTGAGGAACGTATTAATTATATCGATATCACTAAATCGCAGAAATTTGAAAATTCCTTTTCGCAGCCCGTTCAAGTTGTTTTCAGTCCCTATGAAATTCGTTTGGAAGCCATTTCGTTGACAGGTCATATTATAGTACAATCCAAAACAAGTATTGTGGTGGCTGCTTCAGCTAATTTAAAAGATGTTATTTTAATTGCTCCAAAAGTGGTCATAAAAGACCGTGTTGAAGGAACATTTCAGGTCATCGCAACGGAGGCCATCACGATTGGAAATAAGTGTCACTTGCACTATCCGTCAGCCTTGGTGGTTTATAATGAAAATCCTCAAGTCTCAGATGACCAATTCACTTCTGAATCCACAAATAATGCCATTACGATACATTCAGATTCCAAATTAGATGGCGTCGTGTTATGGCATACCGTGTCAAAGCCTAAAAATTACCAACCGCAGATTTTAATAGATGAAAATGTGCTAATTAGGGG
>JBARDR010000628.1:0-2355 GCA_049795335.1 Gelidibacter sp.
CTAATTTATCCGTCACATTTGGAAAGTTGGCTTTGAGTTGTTGAATGTGTTCTTGCCCTCTATACACATGACTTTCTGGTTGATGGATGGGCATTTCAATACATAAGACATCCAATCCTGTTTTGGCACACAGCATAGAGGTCACCGCAGAATCAATTCCGCCAGAAATACCGATTACAAAACCATTGACATGCGCGTTGGAGGCGTAATCTTTTAGCCAGTTTACAATGTGGTCAATAACTTTTTCTGTTTGCATTTTTGGAAGATTTTACACAAAGAATACTACCTTTGTACAACAAAAATAAAGTAAACACCGAAGTAATAAAAATTAAAGACCTTTAAAAATTACCTATGAAGAATGTTGGTTTTCTAATTGCCCTTTTGCTTTTTTTTAACGCTTGTAAAAAAGACAATCAACTGGAAAGTGAAATTTCCGAAATTGATGTTGACCTTACTCTGGAGCGTTTTGATTTGGCTTTTGAGGACGCTAAACCATCAGATTTGCCAAAATTGAAAGCCGCCTATCCTTTTTTATTTTCAGAGCGCATTCCTGATTCTATATGGATTGAGCGCATGAATGATATGCTGCAGAAGGAGCTGTCGCGTGAAGTCAAAAAAACCTTTGCCAAGTTTGATGATGTGAAGGACGATATCAGATCGCTTTTTCAACATTTGAAATATTATGATAAAACATTTAAAGTGCCGCGCATTATTACGGTCACTTCAGATGTGGACTATCGAAATAAAACCATTGTAACAGATACCATTGTATTGATTTCTTTAGATACTTATTTGGGCGCTGATCATCATTTTTATGAAGGTATTCAGAGGTATTTGACCTTAAGAATGGAACGGTCTCAAATTGTGAGTGATTTGGCCGCCGATTATTCTGAACATTATATTCTTCAAAATAAATCAAAGACGCTTTTAGATGATATGATTTACTATGGTAAGGAGCTCTATTTTAAAGATAAAATGATCCCGTTTAAGTCCGATGCTGAAAAAATCGGCTATACGGATGCGCAACTGGAATGGGTTAAAGAAAATGAAAGTGAAGTGTGGCGCTACTTTATTGAACGTGAACTATTGTTTAGTACAGATAATAGTTTGGCAGGTCGCTTTATTGCTGATGCTCCTTTTTCTAAATTTTATTTGGAATTGGATAGTGAGTCTCCCGACAGAATCGGTCAGTACATCGGATGGCAAATCGTAAGGTCTTATATGAAAAACAATGAGGTCAGCTTCATGGATATGTTGAAAATGAATGCTGAAGATATTTTTAATAATTCTAAATTTAAACCCCGTAAATAATGTCAAATACTATAAAGTCAACTATCGAATTATTCGTTGAATTGGATGAAAATCGAGTACCTGAAAAATTGAGCTGGACGGCTCAAGATGGTGGCATCAAAAATGAAGAAGCTAAAGCGATGATGCTTTCAGTTTGGGATAGTGAAGCACAAGAAACGCTGCGTATCGACCTTTGGACCAAAGATATGCCCGTAGATGAAATGAAATTGTTTTTTCATCAAACTTTGGTCGAAATGAGCAATACCTTCCATCGTGCCACCGAAGATGAAAAAATGACAGCCACCATGCGTGATTTCTGCGATTATTTTGCAGATAAATTAGAACTTAAAACAAAGTAAAATCTCCAAACAATAAATTTTCAATCCCGAAGCTTCGGGATTGAATGTTTTAAATAAATAGCTCTAAGAAAATGCGGAAACTCCTATATGTTTTAATTTTGGTTATGTTGGTCATGTTCGGGTATCGTTATTTTTTTAACGATAAGGAAGAAACCACACTGCATGAGAATTCCGCACTCATTCAAGAGCAAATCCGAAATGTGAGCAAATTGGTGGTAACGGAAGGACATTTCAGCCAAGTGTTTACCTATAAAAACTCCAAGGCTGTCTTTGCCAATTTGGTCAATGTTGAAAAGAAGGCACTCGTGGTCGTCAATGCTGACGTCACGGTTTCTTATGATTTGAGCCAAATTGAATATGAAGTGGATGAAAGTACCAAAACGCTCAAAATTTTAAGCATTCCAAAAGAAGAGATTAAGATCAGTCCAGATTTTGAGTATTATGATGTGACGGCCGATTTCCTAAATCCGTTTAAAGCGGAAGATTATAATAAGATCAAGGACAAAGTGAACGGGCAGCTGATGAAAAAAATCGAAGCCTCTAACTTAAAGAGCAACGCGCAGAATCGGTTGATCAGTGAATTGTCAAAATTCTTTATTTTAACAAATACTTTGGGATGGACACTGCAGTATGAGGGTAATTCCATCAAATCATCTGACGATTTACAAAACATCAAACTTTAGGATTTAGTAGTATCCCTGAAAAT
>JBARDR010000629.1:0-5584 GCA_049795335.1 Gelidibacter sp.
CGCCATATCCCTTCGCCATTTAAAACGGCAGCCCTTTTTTGATTGACTTCATAGCTCAGCAACAAAGGTTCTCTTAATTGAATTCCATTAATTGTTTTATATAAAACAACTTCAGTGGGTACTGAAAAACTCGTAACTCCAAATTCGGATTGCAAGGGTGGGAAATTAGAGAAATTTAAATCGTCAACAATGAAAATATTGTAATTTGAATTTAGTTCCGCTTGAAAATCTTCGTATTGATTGGTCACCTTTTGTTGGATAAAAGGCTGCAGCTTATTGAGTTCTGCCCAGTTTGTTTTTGTGCCTAGAATGGTAAAAGTATTGATGTTTAGCGCTTCTATTTCATCATATACTACCTTAAAACTTTGGCCCGGTTGATAAAGTATGGCTTGTTGAAAATCATTTGACAAGGCTTTAAATTCAGATGGCTTTATGATGGATGCCTGACGCTGATCACTACTTTCGATCGACTTTTTCAAAGCCCCTAAATCTGGATGTACAATATCAGATATGATGGCTACATGTGTTTTTCGATCGATAACTTCTACAGCGAAATTCTTGATATTATTGACAGTGTTTTTTTCGTTTGGAATAGATTTTAGCTCAGCCTTATAACTGTGAACACCAGGATTATTTGCCGGTAAATTCAAAGTGACGATCCTACTCGATTGCTCCTTGCTGAACTTTAAGTTTTGAGAGAAAACGATGCTACTTCCTAAACTTAAAGTTAATTGAGTATTGACTTCATCCTGACCATTGTAGACTGCTATAATTTCTATAGGAAACTTATTATTTAGATAAGCATATTTATTGACGTTAAGCTGCTCAATCTTTAAATCGGTGTAACTCGTTGTATCTCCCAAAATAACTGGAAATATGACTTGCTTATAATTACGGGCGGCAAATTCATAGTCATTACCATAAGTTTGATTCCCATCAGTAATAATTACTAATGGTGCTACGGAATTAGAATAAACTTGAGAAAATCGCTCGAACAGAAGTGTCGGATTGGTTTTCTTTTGGTTAAATGAAAGACTATCTAGAGCATTAAGCTCCTTTCCAAAGGTAAAAAACTCTAAGTTAAACCGCTCGTTTAAAGCTTTATCATTCTTTAGAAGCGCGACTAAATCTCTAATTTTTTTTTCTTGATCCAGATATTCAATGGATTCCGAATTATCTACTGCAACTACCAAATTTGGTTTTTCATTAAAGAAGGTGGTTTTATCAAATTTCGGATTAATAAATAATAACAACACAGAAAACAAAGTCACAAATCTCAAACAAGTCAACAAAACAGAGACTTTTGGCTGTTTTGTTGACTTATATATATACTGAAAAAGCGCTAATAAAAGCGCTATGATTCCAGCCGATATGATATATAAGATTGTTTCTGTATTCATTTAATATTTCGAGGTTTTATTGGCATGAATACACGAATGTTTGTTCGTTGATTGTTACTTACCGTACACTGCAAACTTTAGGTTAGCATTCCACCATCAACATTGATTGTTTGACCTGTAACGTAAGCACTTAAATCACTGGCCAAGAACACACAAACGTTTGCAACATCATCAGGAGTACCACCACGTTTTAACGGAATAGATTCTCTCCATCCTTTAACTGTATTTTCATCCAAATTGGCCGTCATTTCAGTCTCAATAAATCCGGGAGCGATCACGTTGCTTCTGATATTACGAGATCCCAATTCCAACGCTACCGATTTAGAAAATCCGATCATTCCAGCTTTAGAAGCGGCATAATTGGTTTGTCCTGCATTTCCTTTCACACCAACTACAGAGCTCATGTTAATGATAGAACCTTTACGTTGTTTTAGCATAGTGCGCTGTACCGCTTTGGTCATATTAAAAACGGATTTCAAGTTGACTTCGATCACTTTATCGAAATCCTCTTCGCCCATACGCATCAACAAGTTATCTTTGGTGATTCCTGCATTATTTACCAAAATATCAATGCTTCCAAATTGAGCCAAAACATCATCTGCTAATTTTTGTGATTCATTAAAATCGGCCGCATTACTTTGATATCCTTTCGCTTTGATTCCTAAAGCGTTCAACTCTTCTTCTAAAGCATTTGCTGATTCTACTGAAGAACTATATGTAAATGCCACATTTGCACCATTTTGAGCAAAAGCCTGCGCGATACCTTTACCGATACCTCTACTTGCCCCTGTGATGATTGCTGTTTTTCCTTCTAATAATTTCATTTTATGTATAAATTTAGTAGTGAATGCACTTTTTTTTGTAATTGGGCACTCGAACTAGGTTGCTAATTTTCTTCTCAAATATAAGGATAAGAAGCTGTTTCAAATAAAAAAACCCCACAAAATTGTGAGGTTCTGAATAAATCATATGAGGTTATTTCGCCATAATTTCGGCTACTTTCTTCCCTATTTCAGCAGGTGAATCCACAACGTGAATTCCGCACGCTCTCATAATTTTCTTTTTAGCTTGAGCCGTGTCGTCGCTTCCTCCAACAATTGCTCCCGCATGTCCCATGGTACGTCCTGCAGGTGCAGTTTCGCCAGCTATAAAACCAATGATTGGTTTTTTGCTACCACTTTCTTTATACCAATAAGCAGCATCAGCTTCTAATTGTCCTCCGATTTCACCAATCATCACCACACATTCGGTTGCTGGATCATTGATCAATAATTCAACAGCCTCTTTAGTGGTTGTTCCAATGATTGGATCGCCACCAATACCAATTGCCGTCGTGATACCTAAACCTTGTTTTACAACTTGGTCCGCAGCTTCATAAGTTAAAGTTCCTGACTTAGAAACTATACCTACGGTACCTTTTTTGAATACAAAACCTGGCATAATTCCAACTTTTGCTTCGCCTGGAGTAATAACACCTGGACAGTTAGGTCCAATTAAACGACAGTTTTTATTTTTAATATAACTGGCAACTTTAATCATGTCTGCAACAGGAATACCTTCAGTGATACAGATAATCACTTTGATTCCTGCATCAGCAGCTTCCATAATGGCATCAGCAGCAAAAGCTGGTGGTACAAAAATAATAGAAGTGTCAGCTTTAGCTTCTTTAACTGCGTCTTCTACAGTGTTGAAAACAGGTCTGTCCAAATGGGTTTGACCACCTTTACCAGGGGTAACACCACCGACTACGTTAGTTCCGTATTCTATCATTTGTTCTGCATGGAAAGTACCTTCACTGCCCGTAAAGCCTTGCACAATTATTTTTGAATCTTTATTTACTAAAACGCTCATTTATATTATTTTTTAATTTTTAAGACTTCGCAAAAGTAATCCTTTTAACAGCATTTATGAAGCCTTTATTGAACTTTTATTTCTGAAAAGGATTTGTAACTTTCAATATTGTTGTCTGCCACTTGGCTTATTTCATAACCTCTATAAAGTTTTCCGTCTTTCACTTCCCAAATGCTGATAAAGTTAGCTAAAGGGAATTCGTTTTCAGGATCTTCTATGGCGCTTATAAACACGGTGTATCTAATTGTGACTTGATTTTGATCTTGCAACAAATGACTAATTTCACATTTCAGTGAATTATAAGCTGAATTAACATTTCTAAAAAACTGATCTAATCCATCATAGTCCAAAACTTTATAACCTGTACTGCTGTTCCAATGCAACTGACATTCTTTATGAATATATTTGGAAACCGACTGACTATTATTGGCCAAATCCGACTCGTAAAACGATTTTACAATTTCTTTAGGAGACATTATCTGTTTTTTATTTGAGCTATGATTTCAGGTATTTTTTTAATATAAGCTTTGTCCTTCAATTCGTTTTTCGCTTCTTGTATTGAAGAACCCCAATATGTTTTACCTCCTTCAACAGACTTAGTAACGCCAGTCTGACCATGAATAACGGCTCTTTTTCCAATAGTTATCCCACTTGTGGTTCCTACTTGCCCCCAAATAGTCACTTCATCTTCAATAATCACACATCCGGCAATTCCTGTTTGCGACGCAATCAAACATTTTTTTCCAATAACGGTGTCATGGCCAATTTGAATTTGGTTATCCAATTTTGTGCCTTCGCCAATAGTCGTATCACCGGTAACGCCTTTATCAATAGTACAAAGAGCGCCTATGTGCACATTGTCTTGAATGACCACGCGACCGCCAGAAATCAATTGATCATAGCCTTCTGGGCGCTTTTTGTAATAAAACGCACTGGCCCCTAATACCGCCCCAGCATGAATAGTAACGTTATTACCAATAATGGTATCATCATAAATGATAACATTAGGATGAATTAAACAATTATCGCCAATGACCACATTATGTCCTATAAAGCAGTTTGGCTGAATAATAGTATTTTTTCCAATTTTTGCAGAATCTGAAATAATCTGATTGGCACTTTGGAAAGGCTTAAAGTGCTGCGTTAGTTTGTTGAAATCCCTAAACGGATCATCGCTAATGAGCAATGCCTTTCCTTCAGGACAGTCCACTTCCTTATTGATCAACACAATCGTTGCAGCCGATTTTAGCGCTTTGTCATAATATTTGGGATGGTCCACAAAAACAATATCACCTGGTACAACCACGTGAATTTCGTTCATTCCCAACACAGGAAAATCATCATTTCCCACATACGGTGTGTTGATGATTTCTGCAATTTGTTTTAAGGTATATCGTTTGGGGAATTTCATGGGTCTTACTTGGGGTGTTAAATGACTTTATGAGCTTAAAAGGTTTACTAAGTTTAGAGGTTTAGTTTTATTTGATTCTTTTTGAGATAGATAAATAACTTAGAGTTTTTACTGAACTCCGGTAGTTCTAAACTCTGCAGACTACTCCTTTACGCGTTCTTTATAGGTTCCTTTTTCAGTTTCAATTCTGATTTTATCACCTTCATTGATGAACAACGGTACATTCACCTCTGCTCCTGTTTCAACAGTTGCCGGTTTTGTCGCATTTGTAGCTGTATTTCCTTTGATACCAGGCTCTGTGGAAGTCACTTCCAAAGTTACGGTGGCTGGCATTTCTACAGAAAGTGGCATCCCGTCTTCAGTATTGATCAAAATGGTTACTACTTCTCCTTCTTTCATTAAATCAGCTCTGTCTAAAGCTGCTTCCAACAATCTGATTTGTGAATAATCCTCTTGGTTCATGAAATGATAATATTCACCATCATGGTATAAAAACTGAAATTTATGTGTTTCTACACGAACGTCCTCAATTTTATGACCCGCAGAAAACGTATTCTCCAAAACTCTTCCATTGGTAACACTTTTCATTTTGGTTCTAACAAACGCCGGTCCTTTTCCAGGTTTTACGTGTAAAAACTCTGTGATTTTATAAATATCATTATTGTATCTAATGCACAATCCATTTCTAATATCTGCTGTAGTTGCCATTTTTATTTTATTGTATGTTGATGATTCGTATGTTGTGAAGTTGAATATCTGAAAAAATTAGTTGGATTTAAAATATCCTTTCATGATACCTCTATGTGAATTTTTGATGAACTGTAAGATCTCATCGCGTTCTGGAGTTGCTTCCATTTCAGCTTCGATAATTTCTGAAGCTTGGGTATTATTGTAGTTTTTCTGATATAGGATACGGTAAATG
>JBARDR010000630.1:0-4556 GCA_049795335.1 Gelidibacter sp.
GATGTAGATGGTTTGGTAACTTATAAGGCTACAACACCTACGCCAAGAAAATTAAATGACGGTTCAGGGATTGTGCTTAATGGTATTTTAATAAGCATTGAGCAGACACGATACAATGAAGGTGATACGTTTGATATCACATTTACCACGGAGCAGAGCGTCACGGAAGATTTGACATTTACTCTAAGTTTGGACAATTATGGTTTTAATACTTCAGATTTTACTGGAAATACGTCATTGACAATTCCGAACGGAGGAAATACCGTAACAACTACCATTACCATAATTGATGATGCTGACGACGAAGGAGATGAGATTATGAAAGTGACCGTTTCAGGATTCCCGCCAACATTTTTGGTTCTCAATAATCATCAACTGATTGGAATCGTTGATAATGATTTCACTAGGGCTGATTTTGGTACGCCAATCAATCCAACATTTGGAAGGGTTAACAGCACGCAGCCTCATGGGTATTATGATAATTTAGAGGGCTTGGCTGATGTGGCATTGCGGCAGGCTCTCCAAGATATTGTTGCGGAAGAAGGCGTAGTCAGGGCACAAACTTATGCTGAGATTGTTGAAATTTTGAAAGAAGCCGACCAAAATCCTGAACATAGTAATGAAGTGTGGTTAGTTTATATGGAAAAGGGCAGGTCGAAATTAGATTATCAATATGGGAGTGAAAATTTGGATACATGGAATAGAGAACATACCTATCCACGAAGTAGGGCTGGATATTACAGTATTAATTTAGATGAGGTTTTTGACGGCAAGGAAATATTTTGGAATACCAATGCCGATTCGCTGCGTCATGGCAATAGTGACGCGCATGCCCTTCGAGTGGTCGATTCAAGAGAAAATAGCCGACGTAATGATTTACATTACGGACAATATAAAGGCCCAGTTGGGGGATTAGGAAAATTTAAAGGGGATGTGGCGCGAGGTGTTTTCTATTTGGCAGTACGTTATAACGGACTTGAGATTGTAAATGGGTTTCCTGAAGGTAGAAAAGGTCAGCTTGGAGATTTAGCTACGCTATTAGAATGGCATCGGAATGATCCAGCTGACGATTTTGAAATGAACCGAAACAATATCATCTATACCTGGCAAAATAATAGAAATCCGTTTATTGATCAACCCGAATTGATTGAATATATCTGGGGAAATAAAATCGGACAAATGTGGAATCAAGGTTTGAGTCTCGATGCTGTCAATGCGATTCCGATTAGAGTTTTCCCAAATCCAACTAAAGATCGAGTTTCTATCTTTGGAATTAGGAATAATATCCGAATGGAAATTTTTACCGTGGATGGTCGTAAGCTGATGACGCAGCAGTTGAATGCAGATCGATCTTTTAACCTTTCTTCAGATTTTGGATTGACAACAGGTATTTATGTGCTGCATTTAAAATCTGAAGGACAATCTGTAGCTAAAAAAATTGTGATCGAATAGGAGCAAAATTTATTAAATGTAAAAAAGCCCGAATTCCAATAGGAATTCGGGTCTTTTTGTTTAACTGAAAAACTCGGTTAGTCTTTCTTCATAGTGATAATGATCACACCATTTATACCTTTTTAGCCGTATTTTTTTGTTGTATTTTCATCTTTTAGAACCTCAATTAATTTAATCGTATTGGGGTTGATGGCTTCCATTTGTTTAGGAGTGATTTCTTTGCCGTCCATGATGTATAATGGTGTTTTTCCATTATCTGAAATCGAAATTATTTTTTGGTCTTTCGAATGAGAATTTAATTCGCTGTCCTCAGCATTTAAAAGGTCTTCTTTTTTTAATGCGATAACGAGGACTCCGTTTTTACCTTTTTCGCCATAAGTTCTGGTTGCATTTTCATCTTTTAAAACCATAATGGATGCAATGTCATTAGGGCTTATAGCATCCATCTCATCATTATTAATTTCCTTTCCGTCTAAAATGATATTGACCTTGCCCGTACTGTTTGTGCTGTAAAATATGGAGTCTTTATTGATGACATTTTTATCATTTATCTTGTATCCCTTGATTTGATAGGAATCCTGGTCGTCAGAGTTGTTGTCTGAATAAATAGTGTCAAGCTTTGTTACTGTTATACTTTTTAAGGTTGTTTGTCCGCTTTCATTTGTTTTAAGGTCGAAAGTTTGGCTCAATTCAGAAAATTGTTGACCTACACTTATGGAGTCGGTTGACGGATTTAGGGAAACTTCGATAGGACTGATAAGCGTTGATACCTTCCTTTGATAATTCCCTTGTAACCTTTGCACTCATTATCTGTTAACAAAGCTTTTATCAAATTTCTCGTCTTGCAATTAGGAATTGGATCTTAATATAGCCGTATCGAATTTTACAAATTCATAAACTTACATCCTTTTACAATAATGTGAATAGAGTATCTTCGCCAAAAAAAATATTTTTCATGAGTTTAGTTTGGGTGTTTTTGGGTTTGATCCTTCTGGTTGTAGGTGGTGAGTTTTTAGTACGTTCATCAGTAGCGATGTCTCTTAAATTTAATATTTCCAAACTGGTTATCGCGATGACAGTGGTCTCGTTTTCCACATCAGCTCCTGAGTTTTTAGTGAGTTTGCAGGCAGCTTTAAAAGGGTATTCCGATATCGCCTTAGGCAATGTTATAGGTTCCAATATTGCCAATATCGGTTTGGTTTTGGGGATTACAGCCATTATATCGCCCTTGGCTATTAACAAGGATCTTTACAAGATGGATTGGTCAATGATGATGTTGTTATCTGTCGTCTTGTATTTCTTTTTAAAAAGCGGTAATGTTTTGAACAGATGGGAAGGCGCTGCCTTGATGCTTTCTCTCATTATTTTTCTTGTCATATTGATTAAGCGTTCTCGAAATGCATCTAAAGCTGATGTTGGTAATATTGATAAAACGCTTGAAGTGACTTCGGGATTTAAAATTATTGTATGGTTACTTATTGGCGCGGTCTCTCTTTATTTTGGGAGTGAATGGCTCGTGTTAGGAGCTAAAGAAATGGCCACTTCCTATGGAGTCAGTGAGCGGGTTATTTCTGTTACCGTGGTGGCTGTGGGCACAAGTGTTCCAGAGTTGGCGGCATCGGTTATTGCAGCATTAAAAAAGGAACATGCAATTTCCTTGGGGAATTTAATAGGGTCCAATATTTTTAATATTGCCTCTGTCCTGGGTATTACGGCCATGATTCAACCCATCGCGGTAAGTAGTGCTCAAATTTTGAGCAACGACATGTTTTGGATGATTGGTTTTGCTGCTATTTTCATTCCGATGTTTTTATTGGCTAAGCGATTTGAAATAGGAAGAATTAAAGGATTTATTTTGTTGGGCGCTTATCTTATTTTTATTTTTTCGACGTTTCGTGTCTAAAAACAGGGGGTATTTGCTGATAATTTCATAAATTTCTCATCCGAGCCCTATTTTTTTTAGGGTGCGACCTCATTTATTGTGATTTTTTTATATTTTTGTTGCATACTAATAATTAAATATATAATTATGTCAACACTCCGTTTCTACGCCATAAAGAAAACTCTTGATCGCAAACCTGTGCATATTGAAGAAACCGAAAGGCGCTCTGCCATTTTTGGTGCCAATGTTTTTAATGAAGCCACTATGCGCCAGTTTCTAACTAAAGAAGCTTTTGACAGTGTAATGTCTGCGATGCAGAATGGCACAAAAATAGATCGCTCTGTGGCGGACCATATTTCAACGGGGATGAAAGAATGGGCCATTTCAAAAGGAGCAACGCATTATACGCATTGGTTTCAGCCATTAACAGGTTCAACTGCTGAAAAACATGATGCATTTTTTGAAACTATCGGAAACGGATTGGCCATTGAAAAATTTGGAGGTACGCAATTGGTTCAACAGGAATCGGACGCTTCAAGTTTTCCTAACGGAGGGATTAGAAACACATTTGAAGCTCGAGGGTATACCGCTTGGGATCCGACTTCTCCTGCATTTTTATATGGTACGGCATTGTGCATTCCCACTGTATTTGTTTCCTATACAGGAGAGGCTTTGGATTATAAAACGCCATTGTTGCGAGCGTTGTTTGCGATGGATAACGCTGCCGTAGCCGTTTGTAAATATTTTGACAAAAATGTAAAAAAGGTAAACACCTCATTAGGGTGGGAACAAGAATATTTTTTGGTGGATAGTGCTTTGGCAGCGTCACGACCAGACCTCGTGCAGACTGGACGTACCTTATTAGGTCATTCAGCTGCAAAAGGACAACAATTGGATGACCATTATTTTGGATCTATTCCTGCAAGGGCATTGGCTTATATGAAGGACCTGGAAGTTGAATGTATGCTTTTGGGGATTCCTGTTAAAACAAGACATAACGAAGTGGCTCCAAACCAATTTGAATTGGCGCCTATATTTGATGAAGCTAATTTGGCGGTCGACCATAATTCGTTATTAATGGATGTGATGGACAAGGTTTCAGAGCGTCACAATTTTAGAGTGTTGTTTCATGAAAAGCCGTTTGCAGGCGTCAATGGTTCTGGAAAACATAATAACTGGAGTTTGAGCACAGACACTGGGGTTAATTTGTTAGGTCCAGGGA
>JBARDR010000631.1:0-5166 GCA_049795335.1 Gelidibacter sp.
GCTTAACCATTGCCATGCAATTATCGCAACACCCCAATATCGATTTAATCTTAATTGGAGGACGCATGCAAAAAAACGCCATGGTAACGACGGGTATTGATGTGATTCAGGTATTATCAAAGGTTAAAGCCGATATCTGTTTTATAGGTGCAAGTAGTATTAATATAAGACAGGGTCTTACAGAAATAGGCTACGAAGTTTCCATCGTAAAAAAGGCCATGATAAAAGCCTCTGATAGAGTTGTTTCAATGTTTTCATCTGATAAATTGAATACTAAAATGCCACATAGTGTGTGTGATCTTCATCAATTGGATACCATTGTGACCAATTTAGACCCTCAAGATTCACGATTGGATGAGTATCGAAAATCTGGTGTGAATATATTATAAGAGATTCCTTATTTAAATAGCTTGCGCTTTTTTGCATTCTTTAGAGTTTACTTTTGAAAAAAGCGCAAAATAATGTTTTTTTAGTATTATTGATTTGTTACCCCTGAATAGATACTGTAATCACGTTACTTTTTTGGTTTTCCTCTATTCGAAAATATATTAATCAAAATTATAAAAAATCGGAATAGTAATAGAACTTCTGATGTCTGACCAAATTTTTAAGAATTATTCCATGATGAAAAAAATAGGATTTAGTTTCATGTTTACATTCTTGATCCTATCGCTGATGGGCTGTAGATCATTAAAACATTCAACCAGCGTTTTCAATACCACACACAACGAGGTTTACATCGATTCGATGATGACTAATGCCCTTGAAAAAGGATTTTTTCCAGGCGCTCAAATTATTGTGGGCAGTAAGGATTCTATTTATATCTCGAAAAATTATGGATATCACGATTACTCAAAAGAACATCAAGTAATCCCTAAGGATGTTTATGATTTGGCATCGATGTCCAAAGTTTTGGGCGCGACTCTCGTGGCTATGCGTTTGGTGGGAGAGGGTCAAATGGATTTAAATGATAAGTTAGGCGACGCCGTTGCTATCTATAAGAATTCACCCATAGCCGATATAACGCTTTTTGAATTATTGACGCATACCTCGGGCCTAAAACCTTTCATAACCTTTTATCAAGCTTTGCTATCAACTCCCGATGGATTGCCGTTATTAAGTAATCAAAAGTCAGAAGATTATCCAGAGTTGTTCGGCGATATGTATGTCCACAAAGATATCATTTACGATCCCGAACATCTTTCTGTTGAACCCAAAGACCATTATGTTCAGGTTTATAAAAACATGTGGTTGAATCCCGAATTTTATAAAACCATTTCTGATCAAATTGCTTTGGCACTTACACATCCTCGAGGCAATTATTTATACAGCGACTTGAATTTGATTTTAGTGCAACAAATGATGGAAGCTAAAACAGGAAGGACCTTGGATGTCTTGGCGCAAGAAAATTTTAAGGACTTGGGCCTTTTAAATATTGGCTACAATCCTTTGAAATGGACTTCTGAAGAGCATGTGATCCCAACCGAGATCGATAATTTTTTCAGAAAAGATACGTTACACGGCTATGTGCATGATGAAGCAGCCGCTATATTAGGTGGTGTTTCTGGAAACGCAGGCTTATTCGCGAATGCCACGTCGATTTCTGTGATTTGCCAAATGCTATTGAACAAAGGCAATTATCAGGGTCAACAAGTTTTAAAACGAAAGGTGGTTAAAAAGTTTACTAAATCGCCACTTGCCAGAAAAGGGATTTATCGTGGCCTTGGTTTTGACAAACGAAAACCCGATACGTTTTATAAAAAACATGATTTTGGCCATACGGGTTATACGGGAACCTTTTTCTTTATGAATCCCGATACGAACAGGTTTTTAATCATTCTTTCTAATCGTGTCCATCCCACGCGAACTAACAGACTGATGTATGAGGATGATTTTGGTCCGAAAATTTGGAGACAAATAAATCGTTCAGACTATTAGAGATATCCTAAAGAAACCATCTGATTTTGTAAAATGTAGATTATTCAAAAGTTAGCATTTGTTAAACATGACCGAGGGGAACGTATCTGAAAATTTATACTGCTACCCACAAACGCATTATTAAAATCGATCTCTTTTTCTAATTCTAGTTGTTATGCCATTAATACTATTAAATTTGTTATTATTCATTTTAATTGGAAAAACACATATATGATTGGTATCGTTGGTGGTGTAGGCCCCTATGCAGGAACAGATTTACTCAATAAAATTTTTAACAATACCCTGGCCCATACGGATCAGGAACATCTGGATGCCATTTTGATATCCATGTCTTCCACGATAGATGATAGGACCGAGTATTTAATTGGAAATATAGAAGATAATCCAGCGCATGCTATCGTAAAAGTGCTTTTAAAGCTTGAAAAGGTAGGCGCAACCATTGCAGGAATCCCTTGCAACACGGCGCATTCAGACCAAATATTCGAGGTTATTAAAAGTGAACTACAAAATGCTAACAGCACTATTCAACTGTTGCATATGATTAATGAAACGGTAGACTTTATTGCTGCCCATTATCCCAAGGTTACTAAAATAGGCGTGTTGTCCACTACGGGAACTTATAAAAGTAAATTATACGCCACGGCATTACAGTCAAAAGGTTATGAAGTGATTGTGCCACCATTGGAAATGCAAGAAAACAGTATACATCCCGCTATTTACCATAAAACCTATGGCATTAAAACTGTCTCAAATCCGATTCATCCGCAGGCGAGGGAAAATTTAATGCAAGGCATGGCCCATTTTAAAGAAGAGGGGGCGGAAATCGCCATTTTGGGCTGTACAGAAATCCCTCTCGCCATTACTGAGTCAGAAGTTAATGGGGTCATCACAATTGATCCAACCAATATTTTGGCGAGAGCCTTAATTTATAAAAGCAATTCTAAGAAACTCAAACCACTTTAAATCGTTATTAATGACAAAGAAACTAATCATCTATTTAATTGTATTGAATATCACCTTTAGCATCCAGGCTCAAGAACGTTCGCGAGCAAGAGATTTAGGAATTGCACCAGGAATTCTTACGCCTGGGAATTTTAATGCCATTACCGACGTCAAAGGTGTTTCCGTGGGTCAAAAAACGCTGATCATCGGTGATTCCATTCGCACGGGAGTGACCGTAATTATGCCACATCAAGGCAATGTATTTCAGGAGAAAGTTCCTGCAGCCGTTTTTGTGGGCAACGGATTTGGAAAAGCTATCGGTACTACTCAAATTGTTGAACTTGGAAATATTGAATCGCCCATTGCATTAACTAATACCCTTAATGCGTTTTTGGTAGCAAATGCTTTGATAGACTATACGTTATCGATTTCTGAGAATGCTGGACTTCGCTCTGTAAATCCGGTGGTTGGCGAAACCAACGATGGTTGGTTCAATGACATTAGAGGACGTCATGTGACCACTTCACATGTTCAAGAGGCCATAAAATCGGCCACTATGGGGAAGGTTGAAGAAGGAAATGTTGGTGCGGGCACGGGCACAAGAGCTCTAGGTTTTAAGGGCGGCATTGGAACTTCTTCCCGTGTACTTCCAAAGGATAAAGGCGGGTATACCGTTGGGGTCTTGGTTCAAACTAATTTTGGAGGCATTTTGACCATCAACGGCGCGCCTGTAGGAAAAGAATTGAATAACTTTTACATGGCGGAAGACGTGCCTTATGTGGTGGATGGGTCGTGTATGATCATCATTGCGACGGATGCTCCATTATCGGCGCGCAATTTAGAGCGCTTAGCAAAAAGATCCTTTTTAGCTTTTGGAAAGGTAGGCTCTTTTTCATCTAACGGCAGTGGTGATTATAGCATTGCCTTTAGCACACATCCAGACTTGCGCATTCCTCACGACTCTAAAGAAATGGAAAGAAAAATCGTAGATGTTCCTAATGATGAAATGTCTCCCTTATTTCTTGCGGTAGTTGAGGCCAGCGAGGAAGCTATTTATAATTCACTTTTTATGGCAAAGGATATGACTGGTCAAAAAGGAAGAACAATGAAAGCATTGCCTATTGCTGAAACCCTCAAAATCATGGACAAGTATAATGCCCGTGAAAAACCAAAGACTAAGAAAAAATAACTAGGAGTGGAGCTAAGGCTCTTTTCAATAATTTTTTTAATGGATAAATTGGCCGAGCGTACTTGATGAAGTTGCTCGGCCAATTTTTTTGCTCTTCTCCTGAGTTTTTTATTTGGTTGCATTGGCGAAATGGATTTCTCAAATCCAAATCTGATAGCTTCTTTTCAGAATTGTAAAATTAGAAAAGAAATTTTATTTTATTTTCATTCCAAATTATCTTTTTTAACTAGTCTCTAACCATCTTTCTCGCAGGGATAAAAATCCTACTTATTTTTTAACAAATATTTCTGATGAAACAGGTTATTTAGAGTCTCTTGGTTTAAGAGGAAAATGACTAAAAATCGAATATGTGACGCTCTTCAAGTCGTAAGCCTCTAGTTTCAGAATTGATCCTTCAAACCGAATTTTGGTATTTCTAAGTTTTTTATTTGCATGAAATCAAACCTTATGAAGTGATTTTATTCTTTTTATTCCGATTCAAAACAAACCTATTTTTAACATTTCTTCGGGCAAGCTCAATTTGCATTTCTTAAAAAAAAATCTATATTTGTTAAGGTTAATACAAAGTTTTGTTAATAAAACTGACATAATCCTCACAACTTAACTAAATAATTATTTAAACTATGAGAGTGAAAAAAAAATTTGGAATTTTAACATTTCTACTTTTGTTTCTGGTTCAAACGGGTTTTGCGCAAGAAAAAATTGTTAGCGGAACAGTAATGGATAATAATGGGATTCCTGTCGCGGGGGCGAATATTATCATTAATGGGACTGCTCGTGGCACCACGACGGACTTCGATGGAAAGTATACCATTAACGTTACTGAAGGTCAAACGATTGTTTTTACGAGCATTGGATTCACGGAACAAAAAATCACAGTATCAACTTCAAATACGATTAATGTCACTCTTATGGAGGGTGTCGCCTTAGATGAAGTTTTCGTTGTGGCCTATGGTACTGCTACGAAAGAAAGCTATACGGGTGCGGCCGATGTCATTAAGGCAAAAGATCTTCAGTTAGCTCAAAACACTTCTTTTCAAGATGCCTTGGTGGGTAAAGCACCAGGCGTCCAGATCACTAAGGGTTCAGGCCAAGTG
>JBARDR010000632.1:0-1525 GCA_049795335.1 Gelidibacter sp.
ACCCTTAACAAACTTAATGCTTTGGACTTGACAAATATCAAAATTTTGGTTGTTGAAGACAACAAGATCAACCAAATGATAACCCGAAAGATTTTAAACAAAATGAGCCTTTATTGTGATGTTGTTGATAATGGCGAAGATGCAGTGGATCGCGTTAAAGAAGAGCAATATGACATTGTTTTGATGGACATCCACATGCCTGGTATCAGCGGACTTGAAGCCACTAAAATAATCAGAACCTTTGATAAGGAACTGACTATTTTTGCCCTTACTGCCGTAACTATTGAAGATAAAATGCATGAATTTGACGAAGCTGGTTTTGATGACATCATCTCTAAACCATTCAAGCAGGAGGATTTTGAAACGAAACTGTATAATGTTCTAAAAAAGAACCAGAAATCCTCAACGTCTATTTAACAAAACTACCTACCAATTTATCAAATTGTAATTGCCGATCAATTTTCATTTCAATTGGCAAATAATAAATGGCTTCACGGTCACTAAAATGAGACTGCAAACGCATCATATCTTTTTCTGTCGTAACAATCAGTTGTTTTTGTTTTAAATTACTCAGATCACTTTCATTAAAATCGTGATGGTCCTTATACTTCAAATGCTCAAAGTCCAAGCCTAAAGCTGTCAAATGCGCCACCAAAGGTTTTGGATTGGCAATTCCTGTAACCAAAGTAAACGATCGATTCTTAAGTGTATTTAAGTCAAGATGATCTTTAGTATTTCTTATAGAATTAGAATAGGCAATACTTGCAAAAAACACTTCTTGATGCTCTAAAGCATCTATTTCACCTTTAATTTTCTGTTTTGTTTCTTCTGATATATTTTCGGGACATTTCGTCACTACGATAATATTAGCGCGTTTTGCACCTTGTCGGGGTTCTCTTAAATTTCCCGTTGGCAATAAGATATCGTCTGTGTAAAGATCATCATAGGAAGTCAACATAATATAGAAGCCGGCTTTTACCTTTCGGTGCTGAAACGCATCATCGAGTAACACCACTTCAGGCGGATTTTTTAAAGCCATTAATTGCGAAATTCCATGAACTCTATCACCATCAACACTCACAATAACATCTTCAAACTTTTGATGAAACTGAAATGGCTCATCTCCGATGGTTAAGACCGTAGCATTTTTATCCGCCAGAACAAAACCCTTGGTTTGTCTTTTATAACCGCGACTAAGCGTTGCAAGATGATGATCAGTTTTTAATAAACGGATTAAGTACTCAATCATGGGCGTCTTACCAGTGCCTCCAACACTTAAATTCCCAACACATATCACAGGGAAATCATAAGCAGTTGATTTTTTAATTCCCCAATCGTATAATTTATTTCGCAACCAGGTTACCAAATAATAAACCGGAACAATGGGGAAAAGTAAATACCTTAATAATTTCATCATGCAGGCAAAGTTATTGCAACTAAGAGAAAATACAGCTAAGTATTTTCTGTAAAGAAATGTCTTGCGACCATTTTATCGTTCAGCACGTTTATCCTCAGGCATATTGAC
>JBARDR010000633.1:0-2148 GCA_049795335.1 Gelidibacter sp.
ATATGATGATTATTATTTGTTTATTGTTTTTAAGTCTTATATATTAGTCAAAATTATCACAACTAACTTACGTTTAAGTTATGTTTTTATGAATTAACGTTAAGTTTTGTTTCGAATATGAATAACAATTAATTTTTACAAGGCAATGAGTAATAAAAGTGGTGGTATGCATACCAAAAGAGAAATAGGGCAACAGCCCAAAGTTTGGCTGGATACTTATGATGTGGTGAAAAATAATCGCCAGAATATTAATGAATTCTTGGACGAGGTTTTCAAAGAAGATACGGATGTAATTCTGACCGGAGCTGGTAGTTCAGCGTTTATTGGGGGAATTGCTAGTGGAGCATTATTATGCCGTAGAGATATTATTGCAAGGCCAATACCAACTACAGATTTGGTGACTCATCCTGAGCACTATCTATCCCGGAAAAAACGTACATTGATGGTGTCGTTTGCACGGTCAGGCAATAGTCCCGAGAGTATTGCAGGAATTGACATTGCAAACAAATATTGCAATGAGATATTTCATTTAATTATTACTTGTAATTCTACAGGTAAACTTTATACTGAATTTTCAGGTGAAAATGTTTTAAGGATTCTTCTTCCCAAAGAGACTAATGACGTTAGTCTGGCAATGACGAGCAGTTTCACATCCATGCTATTGGCGTTTATTTTAATTGCAAGGATCGACACCATTGAATCGGAACTTGTCAGTGTTGAGGTTTTAGCACGTTCTATTGAAAGATTTATTGAAAAAACTAAAGACGATATTGAGAAACTGGCTTCGCTAGATTTTAAGCGAGCTGTTTTTCTAGGCTCTGGCCCTTTGGGAGCAGCTGCACGAGAGAGTCATCTGAAATTGCAGGAGTTGACTGACGGAAAGGTCATCTGTAAATTCGATTCGTTTTTAGGGTTTCGACACGGGCCAAAAGTAGTCATAGATGACACCACTCTTGTGGTTTACCAATTATCTAATGATGCACACGCACAGTTATATGAACTTGATCTTGTCAAGCAGATTAATAACAGTAACCAAGGTTTAGCACAAGTTTTGATTGCGCAAACCCCTATTTTAATTGATGGGTTTACCCCTAGCTTACAATTATTCTTCACGGATAAATCAGAAAAATCCACACTAGATATAGAGTATTTGAGTATCGCACACGTCGTTTTTGCACAGATTCTAGGATATTATAAGTCTATTCAAATGGGACTTGACCCAGACGCTCCTTCTGTGTCTGGAGCTATTGCCAGGGTTGTTGAAGGGGTTACGATTTATGATTTTAAATTAGCCTAAAGAACCATTCAGGGTAGAACAATATGTTCCCTTAACTTATGAAGGCGCATAAATTTAATAGAAAATGGACAAAAAACAATTTGAAGTAATAACAGTAGGCGAATTAAATGTCGATCTAATTCTGAACAATATCGAAGGCTATCCAGAGATTGGCAAAGAAAAAATGGCAAAAAAGATGACTTTGACTTTGGGAAGCTCAAGTGCGATTTTTGCATCTAACCTATCCAGTTTGGGAGCTAGGGTTTCATTCCTTGGGAAGATAGGGAACGATGTGTTTGGAGAATTAGTTAAGAATTCCCTTTCTGAAAAAGGAGTCGACATCTCAAATTTGATCCATGAGCCTGAACTACAAACAGGCGTGACAGTAGTCCTCAATTATGATGAAGATCGGGCCAATGTCACTTATGGGGGAGCCATGGATGCTTTAACTCTTAATGATGTTAGTGATGAAATCCTTGGCTCTGCAAGACATATGCATTTCGCCTCGCTGTTCCTTCAGACAGGCCTGAAGTCCGATGTCATTGCTCTTTTTAAAAGAGCAAAGGAAATGGGATTGACAACTTCACTTGATACCCAGTGGGATCCAGAAGAAAAGTGGGAATTTGATTACCAGAATCTACTTCCCTATGTTGATTTGTTCATGCCAAATGCTACTGAATTTATGCTTCTAACAAAATCTAAGAGCATCAAAGAGGCTGCTGAAAAAGTGAAGGACTATTGCAATCATGTGGTCATCAAGAATGGCAGCAAGGGTTCTATCCTTATAAAAAAGGATGGCAACCAAGCAAATTTACCCAACTTTTTGAATACAAACGTTGTGGACGCTATTGGGGCCGGGGACAGCTTTAACG
>JBARDR010000634.1:0-3343 GCA_049795335.1 Gelidibacter sp.
TATTCTGCAGAAGCATTTAGTCAATTTAGTGAAAATTTTTCTGTGAAACTCAGCGATTCCTCAGCGGAACTCCGTGAAACCTTTTTCGTCATCCGCCCTTAAACCAAAAAAGCACCCAAGAATCCTCTCAGGTGCTTTTTCAAAATAATTTTTCTAAACTTTCATTGCAAGATTTTCCAATCTTCATAAGTAGATACAGAAACAATAAAAAGGTTGCGTAATAAGATTATATTAGGTGAAAAAAAGGTCGTAATTTAGCTTCATTAAAAATCAGAAAAAGAGAAACAAATGAGTAGTGAAAAAGAAGCAAAATTAAAAGCCCTAAAACTTACCTTAGACAAGTTGGATAAATCCTACGGGAAAGGGACGGTAATGATGATGAGCGACCAAGCTGTGGTGGATGTTGAAGCAATTTCTTCAGGTTCCTTAGGTTTGGATATTGCTTTAGGAGTTGGAGGTTATCCGCGTGGTCGCGTTATTGAAATATATGGCCCAGAATCTTCCGGTAAAACGACCTTAGCATTGCACGCCATTGCTGAAGCTCAAAAAACTGGAGGTATTGCTGCATTTATTGATGCAGAGCATGCTTTTGACAGAACTTATGCTGAAAATTTGCATGTAGATTTAGAGAACTTGATCATTTCACAACCTGATAATGGGGAACAAGCATTGGAAATTGCAGATAATTTAATCCGCTCTGGTGCGATTGATATTGTTGTGATTGACTCTGTTGCAGCCTTAACACCAAAAAGTGAAATTGAAGGTGAAATGGGTGACTCGAAAATGGGTCTTCATGCCCGATTGATGTCTCAAGCTTTAAGAAAGCTAACTGGTTCCATCAGCAAGACCAACTGTACCGTAATTTTTATTAACCAATTGCGTGAAAAAATTGGCGTGATGTTCGGTAACCCTGAAACTACAACGGGTGGTAATGCGCTTAAATTCTATGCTTCTGTCAGATTGGACATCAGACGTTCAACACAGATCAAAGAAACTGATGGGAACGTCACAGGTAACAAAACACGCGTTAAAGTTGTAAAGAACAAAGTAGCACCGCCATTTAAATTGGCCGAGTTTGATATTATGTATGGTGAAGGAATTTCTAAAGTTGGTGAGATTTTAGATATCGCTGTTGAAAATGAAATCATCAAGAAAAGTGGCTCATGGTTTAGCTATGGAGAAACAAAATTAGGTCAAGGTAGAGATGCTGTTAAAGCATTGATTAAAGACAATCCAGAATTGATGGATGAATTAGAGGCCAAGGTTAGAAAAATAGCCAAGGCAGCTACTTCTGCTGACGATTAAAAACACATATGTTGTACTTTTAATCTGACTAAATAAAAGAATCCCTCCTAAAAGGGATTTTTTTGTTTTACAACGCAACCTTTATCGATTTAGAGCATCTACAGTATGAAAAAGAAAATGAATCCTAAATCAAATTATTATGAAAAAGTTAGTTTTGCTATTTGGCGTGATGTTCACGTTAGCATCATGTAGTATTGATGACAGCAATGATTTTTACAATGAAATTTTACCTATTGAAAGCGTTGTAATTCCTGAGCAATTTGTTCTTGGCGAAGTTTACCCAATAACTGTAAAATATATTAGGCCATCTGGTTGTTATGCGTTTTATGATTTTTATTACACACGTGAATTAAATCAACGTACCGTTGCGGTAATTAACTCGGTGTATCCTAACCAAAATTGTGGCATAGGTGAAGACGCAGAAGTTGAAGCCACCTTTAATTTTAAGGTCACCAGCAATGGCACTTATGTGTTTAAATTTTGGCAAGGTAAGGATGAAAGCGGAACAGATTTATATTATATTGTAGAAGTGCCTGTTGTAGAAGCGGAGCCCGATACAAATAACTAATACAATAACTGTGAGTTTAGAACAACTCATTATCAAGTGTAAAAAAAATGATGCTCAAGCTCAAAGCCAGATATACAAGCTCTTTTCGAGTCAATTGTTTTCGCTTTGCCTTAAGTATTCAAAAAATCATGCAGAGGCACAGGATAATCTGCAGGATTCCTTTGTGACCATTTTTAAAAAAATGGATCAGTTTGGTAATAAAGGTTCTTTGGAAGGTTGGATGAAACGCATTACCATCAACACCGCGCTTCAACGTTACCGAAGTGTTGGTGTTTTTGACATCGTCAATGAGGATCAAATTGAAGATGCTGCTGTTGAAATTTATGAAGAAGATATCAGTCTCGATTTTTTACTGAGCATCATCCAGGAATTACCAGATCGGTATAGATTGGTATTTAATCTTTACGTTTTAGATGATTACTCACATAAAGAAATTGCAGAAATGATGGGTATTTCAACAGGAACCTCAAAATCAAATCTTGCCCGGGCACGAATGATTTTAAAAGATAAAATTGAACATTATAAGTCGCAAGACCATTCACAAAGTTTATAAATGAATGAAAAAAAACATATAGACCGCCTTTTTCAGGAGAAATTCAAAAATTTTGAACCAACTCCTGATGACGCTGTTTGGGATAAAATTCACGACTCCTTACATAACGATAAGCGCAAACGTCGCGTGATTCCGCTATGGTGGTTTACAGCAGGTGTTGCAGCTATTTTTGTGATACTTTTGACGGTTGGAAATGTTTTCAATAATGGTGCGAAACTTGACAATCCTGAAAACAATGTAGTTGACACTGAAACCACTCGAGGTGGATCTCAATCCAATCCAACAGATGGTTTGCAGCAAAACAACAGGCGCTCAAGTAACAATGCAATTGACAGTTTCAATGTTATCTCAAACACACAACAACCTGATGCAGAAGCGTCTAATCCTAAAAATGCCCTACATGAAAAGACTGCAAGTGGCAAAGATAAAACAGCGTCACAAATAGCAAATGACCATTCATATAAAAGAAATACGAACAGCGCTAACCCGCAATATAAAATAGCATTGTCTCAAAAAGATAAGACCGTTAACTCCAATTCGAAAAAAGACGCTGTTGCACAAAACACGCCAAATCTACCTCAACTTGACGTTAACAAAGAAGTTCAAAATCAAGGAAAGGAACGTGTTAAAACTATTCTTGAAAATGAAAAAGAGCCCACTACAATTGTAAAGTCTACAGATCAGAATATACTAAAAGACACAGAAAAAATTAAAAACTATAAAGAAGTCATCGCTTCAAATAAAGTAGAGGAAAGTATTGAGGATGCTATTGCCAAGGCGAACCTTATAAATGAAGAAGAAAAAGAAGAGCAACCAAACAGGTGGAACATTTCCCCAAGTGTGGCACCTGTTTATTTTAACAGTTTAGGCAAAGGCTCTTCCATCGACAATCAATTTGTAAATAATGGCAAAAGCGG
>JBARDR010000635.1:0-3041 GCA_049795335.1 Gelidibacter sp.
CTTTACTCATTTCAAAACCATAATTTCGCGCTCCATTACCTCCAGGTAAATGGATGTCCGGCCTTTTGTGGTATTGAAACCGACTATCTTTATGAATGTATCTATGAATAAGTGTTTCCGTTGCATCCAAACTCCCATCATCCACCACAATACATTCCCAATTCAAATAAGTTTGATCCAATATAGAGTCCAAAGTTTTCCCAATTAAATGTTCTCGGTTTAAGGTAGGGATGATTATAGATACTAGAGGTTGGTCCTGCATTTACTATTAAATTTAATTACTTATAAATAGTGATTTCCTCTAACAGAATTTTGGGATCTGCTTTTAATTATTTCAGGAATCATTTTTTTCAAAAGTTTCAACTCTTTCTTAAATCCAATAGCTCTATCAAATTGAAATTGCAATTTTGCTTTTAAAACAAGACGCTTAAGATATCTTAATTGGTCCTCAACCGTATTGTTAATTAATATATTCGCGAAACGAGTTTTATATACAGTCTCTCTCTCTTTGTAATACGATTCACTAAAAAGTGATGGCGTCTCCTTATTGCGATCAGCACGATCATGAATTATATAACACCCCGGTACAACCCCTATTTTTAAATCGTGGTATAAAATTCTCTGACAATAATTCTCATCTTCTCCATAATGAAAAAATAAAGGATCAAAACCGCCTACGGTTTCTAAACTTCTTTTGGATAATAACCAACCAGCTGCATTCACAAAAGGCACATCATAGATTGGAGCAACTGAATTTCCCAAAACATAGTCTGAATAAAACTGTCCTGATTTTTCCTTTCGCATAAAATTAAAAAAACTCTTATCTAACTTCCTTTTATCTCCTGTTATATGAATTGGACTCAAAATGCCATATTCTGAATTATTCTTTTGAATGGTAATCAGTTCTCTTAAAACTGACCCTAACAAATAAGCATCTTGATTCAAAAGGAACACATTTTCAGCGCCATGATCAAGGGCATAACGAATGCCAATATTATTTGCTTGACCAAATCCTAAATTTTTAGATTGTTTTATTAATATTACATTTGGGTAATTGGTTTCAATAAAGGAAACGGACTCATCTGTTGAGGCGTTATCTACTAAAATTATTGGATAGGTAGCACAGCTATCAAGACAATTTCTCATCCAAGACATACCATTATAGCTGACAATAATAACGAAAACATTCATAGATTATAAAAACATATAAAATACACGAAAAAGATTATGTTAATTAAAGCTGTACTAACCAAAATCATTATATTATTAATCTAATCCCTTAGTTAAGGCAACATAATCAATATTATTTACCTTCAACCAAGTTCTGTTATTGACACCATCAAGTCCATCAATCAAACTGCCAAAATCAAAAAGAAAAACATTAAAACTATCATTTAATAATCTCTTCATCAGCGGCCTTCCTGAACACCCCATTGCAACCACAACGACAGCAAAATCATCAAATTTTGCTATTTCAATTTTGCTTTCAAGATAAATCCTATCAATTTCATTATAAGCATTTTCTGATGGTGTTTTGATATGCACAGAATTACCGAAAAGCTTTTTAATATTTTTACTACTTAAATTTATACTGCCTATGAACAATTTAGTTTTTAACTTTAGTAATTTCAAGAATAAATTTGCTCGAATTGGCTCTTGAGTTGCGATGAAATGTAATGCTACTGGGCTATAAATTTTTTGGCCTATAAAAAAAAGAAAGGTTGACTCTAAAAGATTAATTGATAATGAATTAGAGTTTTTGTGATTACCTACAAACATACCTTTTTCATATCCGAATTTCTCAGAATGAATTGCTAGTGATTTAAAGACATTAGCCTCATTTATTTGAAAGGATTCCAGCATTTCCTTTGATAATGAATCGTTAGGTGTTTGGAAGGAGTCTTTTTTCTTGTTTAAAAGATATACATCGCCATCGCCAAAACGTAAATAAGCTCCCCTCCGATTTAATTTTATACAAGTTTCGATTTCATTCAACGTGTCATAGGTTGTCTGAATAGCTATATGATTAACATTTTGATTAATTAAAATATTCTTGAAATCGTTAACGAAATACTTAAAAACAAAATCTTCAAAAACCTGTTTCACTCTTTTCTTTATAAATATATTAAATCGCTTTACTCCCATTTTGTATTTAAATAAAGTTTTGCATGTTTCGGCAATTCCTTTGTTCTCTGTGTATATGTGCCCTGTTCGACTTGAAAAACAAATACATTTTTAATCTTATAAAGAGTTTCAGTATGAGATTGACCAATCCAAAGATTAATAAAATAAATTCCAGGAATAAATAAAATGTTATCTGTTTGAATATTAATTTTCAAATTATTACCATTATTTACTTTACTTACATAATATCCCGAATCTTCATTTGTAACATGACATATCAACTCATCATAATGATTTAAAAAATCAAGGGAAATTGATAAATCTTTTAAGTCATCTAATACATCAAAACTTAAATCAAAACTAAACTGATCACCTAACAAAATTGCCCCACCTCCTTTAATGACCTGAAAATCAACATTTGATATAATGTTTTTCACATTGCAATGCTGAGGCTGCTTATCATTCATAATACTTTTTGAAATATAAAAATCAATAGCTTCATCAGTATCCCCCTCAAACACCGTACTCCCATGCTCCAAAACAATCGCACGGGTACACAAACTCTTCACCGCGGCCATATTATGACTCACAAACAAAACTGTCCGCCCATCGCCTCTACTAATATCCTGCATCTTCCCAATCGCCTTCTTCTGAAACTCCGCATCTCCAACCGCAAGCACCTCATCAATCACCAAAATATCGGGCTCCAAGTGAGCCGCCACAGCAAATGCCAAACGCACGCGCATCCCAGAACTATAGCGTTTCACAGGCGTATCTACATAACGTTCGCAACCACTAAATTCAATAATCTCAGCTTCCTTGGCTTTAATTTCCGCTTTGCTCATGCCTAAAATGGCACCATTCAAATAAATGTTTTCACGGCCGGTCAATTCAGGATGAAACCCTGTACCCACCTC
>JBARDR010000636.1:0-8462 GCA_049795335.1 Gelidibacter sp.
GCACGTGCATGTGCGTAATTGATATCACCATCAATGTACAACCATGAAAATGGCTGGTATCGCATACTTAAATCCACACCCAATCGGCGAGTTTGCCCCGAAGGCTCTACCACCGCCTCATCTCCAACATACACAAACTCTTGTTCCAAGTACATGTGCCAAAGCGCCGGCTGAATAATCAAATTGGGAACGGGTTTCAGGATCACTCCTAAATCGGTTCCAAACGAATAGGGCAAAATATCCTTGCCGTCTTGTGCTATGACCACTCTCACGTCATTGGAGTGGAAACCAAAACCAGATTTCACATACCATTGCACATTATTGTTTGGCATATATGAAATATTAAGTTTCGGACTTATTCTTGTCGCTGAAGTCGATTGTCCTGCCGGGATATCATGAAGACGGTCATGAAGATTAAAGACAAAATGATCCATACGAACTGCAGGCGATATTTTCCAATCGTGCAGTCGCCAATCCATACTCGTGTATCCGTGAACATTAATTTCGGTAGCCGCTACGTCCGACAATCTATCCAATAATAAATCGCGATGATACACATGACTCAATTGCAAATCCTTGATATCATCCAATCTTACGCCTACGCCCGACGTCCACGTAATCGAGCTGTTTTCCAATTCAAAGCGTCGGATATATTTGTTATCAAAACCATAAATGGAACGGTTGTCGGTCTGCTGAATTTCATCGCCATAAATAGGATCATTCAAAAAGAATGTAAAATCTGAAAACAGATTAAAATCATATTTGGAATAGAACAGATTACTTGATATTTCTTCATCACCATTTAGCAGATTCCTATAGCTGACAGCAAAGTTGGATCGTGACGTGCTGCCACCTTCCGTGGGATCAATAGAACCCCAACGGGAAATCAGCCCTTCCTTTACAGCTCTTTCAGGAATTTGTCCAGACGCATTCCACCCAGAACTAAACGTAGATCCAAGGATAGACAGATATTGTTTGCTGTCCATCCACTGACTATATTTCGCCATAATATTCAAACGATTGAAATTTTGTTCAATATCAAAAGGTCCATCAGAATAACTGAATTCACTCGCTACATAAAAGTTCTTATCTCCCACATCCTTATTTAACAAATTAAGCATCGTTACAGCACGCATCGAGTTAAAAGACCCGCCTTCCAACTTCACAAGGTTGTTTTTCAACTTGTCAAATGTGGTAAAGTTGACATACCCCGAGGTGGTAAAATCGCCTTTATCAGCATAGTACGCCCCTTTACCAAAATCAATATCCTTGATGGTTTCTGGGATCAAAAAATGCAAATCAGCATAACCTTGTCCGTGGGCATGTGACACCATATTCACAGGCATACCATCGGCCGTTACACTGACATCGGTACCATGATCATTATCAAAACCTCGGAGAAAAATCTGTTCCGCTTTTCCACCACCGGCATGTTGTGCAATAAATAATCCCGGCACTTTTCGCAATAAATCCTGTGCCGTATTGACAGGGTTGTTTTTCAAATCGACATGCAACACCTGCTTTCTAAAATCTTCATTATGAATTAAAATTTTACTTAAATACACGGTATCTAAATCCGTTTTAATAATTTCTTGTTTATTTCCCTCTTGAGAAAATCCAATTTGACTCATGAACATTAGTATGCTCACTGTCAAAAGTTTTTTTATCATGTTTGTTGGTTTTTACCTATTCTTTATTTGTTGATTCAGTTTCGTGATTCGTTATTAAAAAATTTCTGTTATTATTTCTTTTTTTCTCTTCATAATTTCCCAAAAGCTTTTTTAGAGGGACAATAACCCACATGGATAATACAAATGGAAATGTGAGTGTAATCCAACCATGATGCATCATAAAAATATCAAAGTAGGTTGCGATTACGACGGATAAAAGCACGTAAAGTCCATCACGCGGTTTGAGGCCACTACAGGCTATTCCACATAATACAGCATTAAAACTAAACATCCCATCATTGATTAAGTCCGCGGAATCCTCAGTAAAATGCGCGATGGCACCTGCGATTATCGCGGCAATAAAGCCATATAAAGCGGCTGTAGGATTTTTTATAAAAACCCCTAAAAAGAACAATGCTCCTGCGACGATTGTGCCCTTAAAAATAACTTCGCCATAGGCATGCGCTGGGACGACAAAATCTTGCAGTTCCAACATTTCTTCTACCGCTTCTATTTTATTATGACCAGCGAGGCTGAGATAATCTATGGCCAAAATAGCAATTACGGTCACTACGATAAACGGAAATGTAAAAAATGGAATCTTTTTTCGAATCGAAAACTCCATCAATAAAGTGGATACTATGGAGCCTACAATAATACAAATCCAGATAAACAAACTCGACTCGAAGATAAATATGAGCCCTACGCCAATAAGCGTTGCATTAAACCCATACAATCCTGCTTTTATATTAGCGTCGTCAAATTTGCAAATCCTTGCCGTCGCCGTTCCGATAATCACACTCGCTAAAGCGGCAACTCCCATAAGGATAGAGTCGTGTGCTATTGCTATTAGAAACAATAAGCCCGTCCACGCACTATCCTGAAGCATAATCTGTCCGATACCTTTAAGTACTGTTTGTACTATTGTTTTTATTTTTTCCATTTTAATTAAAATTCTAAGAGTATAAATTGTATTAAATTACCAGCCTAAAAAGACCATCCCTACCCCACACGCTAGCACCACCGCGCCACTGATAGCCGGCGTATAACGTTCGAGCTTTTCTGTTTTGAAAAATGAATACCCATAAACTCCCAAAAGCACCATGCCGAGCATGGTCAATACCGTACTGACTGTAAAGACACTAATGAGGGTTATAATTTCACTTATGGAGCGGTTAAGCCCTGAATAAAACAGCAATGGGATGAGCGGTTCGCTTGGCCCCATTACAAATATGGCAAAAAGCACTAGCGGTGTCACTTTTACGCGGTCTTTGGGCATGACCATCTCGCCGTGTTTATGTGTGTAAACAAACACATCATCGCCCATCACATCAAAGTGTTTGTGTGCCTTGTTTTTGTAGGCGGCCCAAAGGCCGTAGATAAGGTAAATGCCGCCAAAGAGCAATAATGCCCAACTCGCAATATTGCCACGAAAATCCTGGAAAAACGTAATCTTATTGAGCTGCCAACCCAAGAAAACGCCAATAAGTCCTAAAACCACTGAACTTAAAATATGTCCTAAACCGCACACAATAGTGAGCATAATAGTTTTAGGCATGCTCCATTTGCGCGAACGCGAAAGCACAATAAAGGGCAAATAATGATCAGGTCCAGAAGCAGTATGAAAAAAACTGATGCTGATAGCTGTGATCGCTAATGCGATTAAATTCGAATCCATATATTTATTAAATTGTTACATCTACTTTTTCTTCCCAAAGTACACTTTGCACTTTTTTGAAGAAATCATACATCTGCTCGCCACCGTTTCCCAAAATCCTGATCACAAATCCTTTGGCCTGAAGTTCACTGATACCAAAGGAAACGCCTTCCAAATCTTCCAATTCTTTATAGAAGTGTTCGATATGATCTGAGACATCTTCGTTTCTGGTATTGAGATAAATTAGTGTACCTTGATGGGTAAAGCCTTCCAACAATCCCAAAGATTCTAACGGCATAATCTCAGGTTTGAGCAGGACATTATCCTTTAAAATCAAGCGATCGTGATGGAAAACCTCTACAAGATTCTGAAAATGAGCGTATTTAAAAGCTTCCCCATAGTGCTTACGGCCACAGGTTATGATTTCACTGATGGTCAGATCGCAATCATCTTCAATAGTAATCTTGTTATGACTTTTGAACGTAGAATCTTCATGCGGCACCACAGGATGTGGCACATAAGAAAAAGAGGTGCCCTTGTGCATTTTGACACTCATGATCTGCGAAGCGTCATGCTCCATATTAAACAAACGCTGGTAAGATTGGGACTGCAACTGTAAACGCGCGTTCTTTTTTACATTGACCTGAATATCATATTTATCCCCACTTAAAACTCCTGGTGATGAACTCATAATCATCAAGTATGACGCGCCATCAGCTTCATACTGACCAACAGGAACAATCCTGAACGGTTGCGTCACATAGGCATCTCTTAAAAAAGATTGCCCATCCCGCTCTTCTACTTCTATTCTTAAACTACTTACCATGCTCTTATCGGATTAAGTTAGGCTCTTCTACATCTTCCAATAATGCATATTTTTTGATCCATCCAATAACCTCATCAATACCTTCAGATCCTCTAAGATTTGAAAACACAAATGGTGCGCCTTTTCTCATGCGTCTGGCATCCGTCTCCATCACTTCAAGGCTCGCACCAACATAAGGTGCCAAGTCAATTTTGTTAATCAGCAATAAATCAGATCGGGTGATGCCAGGACCACCTTTACGGGGAATTTTCTCACCTTCGGCAACGTCAATTACAAAAATCGTAACATCAGCAAGGTCTGGAGAGAAGGTTGCCGAAAGGTTATCGCCACCACTTTCAATCAGAATAAGTTCGATATCGGGAAAGCGAGACACTAATTCGTCCACTGCTTCCAGATTCATACTGGCATCTTCACGAATGGCAGTGTGAGGACAGCCACCAGTTTCAACACCGATGATTTTCTCTTTTGGCAAAAGACTGTTTTTCACCATATACTCGGCATCTTCCTTAGTATAGATGTCATTGGTGATCACGCCCATATTGTAATCATTAAGCATTTTTCGGCTCAAACGTTCCAGTAAGGCTGTTTTACCTGAACCTACGGGACCTGCGACCCCTACTTTTATATATTTTCTTGTTTCCATTATTCTATTTTATTTTTTTAAGACATGTATAATCTTGAGTAAAGGCGCTCGTGTTGCATGCAGCGAATATCAAATGCGATATTGCACAATCCTACCAGCTCTCTGTCAACGGTTAATGTTTCTTTTGCCAATTGACTAATAAGCGGTTGCAATTCAAAAAGGACGTCCTGTCCATCCAACTGACCTAACGGCACCAACTTTACTGAGTTGGTAATCATCCCGATGGCGGCGTTGTAATAGAAGGCAAATAAAGCTTCGGCTAACGGAATTTCAAGCAGTTGTGCATACATTCCAAAAGTGATACAGTAGTGTGCCGTTGCTTCTCTTGTCGCAATTGCTTTTTCATATTCGGTTACGATATCAAACGCTTTTTGTCGTCTGAAAATCTTGATTAATCGAATGCCCAACTTCTGACTGGCTTCTCTTATTTCGCGCGGACTTTTTAAAGCGCTACATTCCTGGTCGAGTTGAACAATGGCTTCCAAATCGTTGGCAGCAGTTGCTTCATAGGCCAGTTTTAGAAAGGAAGCGTCATTGTATTTAAGATTGTACTTTAACATGTTTGTGACAAAAACCTTTGCGGAAGCCACACTGCGTACCACCTCATCTTGAACGTAGGTCTCTAAACCGTTGGAGTGGGAATAACCACCAATAGGCAAGGTTGGATCTGCCAAATGCAGCAGACTTCCCAAGAATGTGTTTTCTATATTAGTCATTTGAAGATGCGATATTTAAGATTTTTGTAAAAAGTGATGTACCGCTATGCCCATGAGGCGCAACATTTGATTTCAACAAATGCAATAACTGTACTTCCTGTTTTTCTGGTGCATAGCCACTTGCCTCCAACCAGCGAAACATCGGCATTTCAAAAGGCATCATGATCTGATCATTCTGAATAAATAGTGGCAAATGTTTATTTCCAATTTCATAACAGATGGTTCCCATTTCCAGTAATGAAGCAGGCGTCATAACAATAGCTTCACAGGGTTTAATACGCACGACCACTACTAAATCAGCATCTTCGTAAAGAATATCGCCCTCATGTAGACGTTGCCCTTCCTTCATAAACTTTATGGCAATTTCCATCCCTGAATTAGTGCGTTTACGCTGAATTTTCTTCGTAGTTTCAAACCACTCGATTTCCAGTAAATCAATTTCAAGACCTGAAATTGGATGTGTTCTTATATTTCCGACGATTGTTTGTATAATCATTCTTTTTTCTTTTTAAAGGCGATGTTTTTTGAAACACCAATACCCAAAGTAGATCCGTTGACACCTGCAATAAAGGTGTGATCCTTTGTTTTATTGGCGTCATTACCGGTGGTACTTGCAAAGGACAATTCGCAGAATTTAGCTTTCAAAGCCCATCCATGTCCAAGACCAATGGCTATAATCGGGTATGCTCTTACCAGATAGCCGTCATAACTGTAGGATCCCATGGTATTCATTAAGGTACTTCCCCACACATAATGTGTATCCAACTGTGCGATGATCACGAAATAATCGCCAATTTTCCAGGAGTCGCTATAAAATGGCCCCACTTCATATTTAGAATCGGTAAGATGTCCCAAACCGTTTTTCTCTTTGTCAAAAGCGAAATTTATCCCCGCCACGACATGATCATTAAAGAAGTAACCGAGTCCGATTGGGTTAGCCCCAAAACTGCTCCCGGTGTTGTTGTTATCTTTATAGGTTAAAGAACCATAAAGCATTAAAGATCCTTCTTGCGCTTGTACCTCTGAAAAAACCGCGCATACAATTACAAGAATTAAAATCAAATTGATTTTGTACTTATTCATAAAAACTCTTATTGGGAAGGTTAAGTTAATTTCCTGATGTCACTCCGGCATTACATACTGCCGCAGTGAACATGAGGAAACTCTAACTATTAAAACAAAAAGTAAAGTTGTGCTAACGGCAGTGTATCCACCGGGTCGCTGGTCAGTACCACACCATCAATACTTACTTTATAGTTTTCAGGATTGACCATGATTTCTGGTGTTGCATCGTTGTGAATCATGTCTTTTTTACCAATGTTTCTACAGTTTGAAACAGGTAAAAGCGTTTTCTGCAATCCATATTCTTCAGCGATGTTATTGTCAATTGACACCTGAGACACAAAAGTGAACACAGATTTTGTCAACGCTCTGCCATAAGTAGCATACATATTACGTAAGATTATAGGTTGCGGCGTTGGAATCGATGCGTTGGCATCTCCCATTTTGCTCGCTGCTATCATACCGCCTTTGAGAACCATTTCTGGTTTTACACCAAACAATGCCGGTTTCCAAATTACCAAATCGGCAATTTTTCCAGCTTCTATTGAACCAACATAGTTTGAAATACCATGCGCAATGGCAGGGTTGATGGTATATTTAGAAACATAGCGTTTGGCGCGGAAGTTGTCATTTTTGAGATTTTTATCTTCTTCCAAATGCCCTTTTTGTTTCTTCATCTTATCAGCGGTCTGCCAAGTACGAGTAACGACTTCACCCACACGGCCCATCGCTTGAGAATCAGAACTCATGATGCTGAATACGCCCATATCTTGAAGCACGTCTTCTGCAGCAATGGTTTCCGGACGAATACGAGAATCGGCAAAAGCCACATCCTCAGGAATATTCGGACTAAGGTGATGGCAAACCATCAACATGTCTAAATGCTCATCAATAGTATTACTAGTAAAAGGTCTTGTTGGGTTTGTTGATGCTGGCAATACATTAGGATACATGGCAGCCTTGATGATATCTGGTGCGTGACCCCCACCTGCGCCTTCTGTATGGAAGGTATGGATGACACGACCGGCAATAGCATTCATGGTATCTTCCAAAAATCCGCCCTCATTAAGGGTATCGGTATGGATAGCCACCTGGACGTCATATTTGTCAGCCACATTTAAAGCGGCATCGATAACTGCCGGTGTTGCGCCCCAATCTTCGTGTATTTTTACACCTAAGGCTCCCGCTTCAATCTGTTCGGCAATTGGTCCCTCAGTCGCAACATTTCCTTTTCCGAAGAAACCAACATTTACAGGAAAAGCTTCAGCTGCCTGCAACATTCTTTTGATATTGAATTTACCCGGAGTCACTGTGGTCGCATTGGTACCATCAGCAGGACCTGTTCCACCACCAATCAAGGTAGTCACACCACTATATAGGGCAGTTTCCATTTGTGTTGGACTGATAAAATGGATGTGGGTATCAATACCACCCGCTGTAACGATATACCCATGGCCACCATGAACTTCGGTTGAAGCTCCAATGATCATTCCCGGTGTAATATTATCAGTGATATCAGGATTCCCTGCTCTACCAACACCGATAATTTTCCCATCTCTGATGCCGATGTCAGCTTTTACAATTCCCCAGTGATCAATAATGGTTGCGCCACAGATGACAAAGTCAAGAACGCCCTCATCTCGCATTGCTGTTGATGATTGACACATTCCATCTCTTACTGTTTTTCCGCCACCAAATTTTGCCTCGTCGCCATATTCACAGAAGTCTTTTTCTATTTCAATAATCAGGTCGGTATCTCCAAGACGTATTTGGTCTCCTACAGTAGGGCCAAAAATGCTGGTATAATTTTTTCTACTTACTTTTAAACTCATGATTTGACATTTTTAAATTTACCTTCTTTTAATCGTTCCATTGCAGTCGCTTTGTT
>JBARDR010000637.1:0-2569 GCA_049795335.1 Gelidibacter sp.
AAAGCCTGGATTGGTAAAAAAGAAGTGGGCTTCGGTAAAGTGATGCAGCCATTGCGATTAGCACTGGTTGGCGCCATGCAAGGTCCTGATGTGTTCGAAATCATCTATATGATTGGACAGGCTGAAACCGTAAAACGTATTGAGAATTTAGTGCAAGCATTGTAAATTCGTCGACAGCTTTTACCAAAAAATTTAAGATACAGCAGATATATAATGTATTTTAGTAACTTAAATATTTTCTAACCCTAAAAAAACCAATCTATGTTTGCTATTCCTTTTATTGTTTTTGGATTAATTATACTGTTTTCCTCATTTTTCACAGTGAAACAACAATCTGCCGCCATTATTGAACGCTTTGGAAAATTTCATAGCATCCGTCATTCTGGATTACAAATGAAAATACCAGTTGTTGATCGTGTGGCCGGGAGAATGACACTTAAAATCCAGCAATTGGACGTTATTGTTGAAACAAAAACCCTAGATGACGTTTTTGTTCGCTTAAAAATTTCCGTTCAATTTATGGTAATTTCCCAAAAAGTTTATGATGCCTTTTATAAACTAGATTATGCACACGATCAAATTACAAGTTATGTGTTTGACGTGGTTCGTGCGGAAGTTCCTAAAATGAAATTGGACGATGTATTCGTCAAAAAAGATGATATCGCCATTGCTGTAAAAACCGAACTGAACGATGCGATGTCCGATTATGGCTATGATATCATCAAAACTTTAGTCACGGATATTGATCCGGATGCCCAAGTAAAAGCGGCAATGAACCGAATCAATGCTTCTGAACGTGAAAAAATAGCTGCTCAATTTGAAGGAGATGCGGCGCGTATTTTAATTGTGGAGCGTGCTAAAGCTGAAGCTGAAAGCAAGCGCTTACAAGGACAGGGGATTGCCGATCAACGTCGTGAAATTGCTCGTGGATTGGAAGAGTCTGTTGATGTCTTAAATCGTGTTGGAATTAACTCCCAAGAAGCGTCAGCGCTGATTGTAGTAACCCAACATTATGATACCTTACAATCTATTGGTGAACACGTGAACAGTAACTTGATCTTGTTGCCAAACTCGCCCCAAGCAGGAAGTGACATGCTCAACAATATGGTCGCTAGTTTTACCGCCAGTAACCAAATTGGTGAAGCGATGAAAGAGGCCAAGGAGAAAAAGAAAAAAGACGATCTTAAAAAGTAATCATGCATAGAAAACCCTTCAAATTTGAAGGGTTTTTTATTTAAAATAAGTTATGTCCAAAAAGAATTAAGATCGCTCCACTTTTAGAATGAAGAACAAAGGCAAACCATTCAAAATTAAGAGTGCTGCAGATTCTTAAAAGGTTTGCGTTCCTCCCATTGCTGTTCAGGATTCATCAACTTAAAAATTGATTTTAGGATTGCATTGATCAATGGATTGGTGTGTTTGATATACATGGACATCGCTTTTGGCTTCGCTCCTACCGAACTTTTAATTTCCATGGCCGTTCTTGCATAAACAATAGTTTTAAACTTATTTTCAATTCCAAACGCCAACATTTCATAAAGCATGTTTAAATAAAGTTGATTCTTATATTGATGGGCGTCATCATAACCCAAAAAATAAGTTTCCAAAGTTTGGCCATTTAAGAGGAGCGTATAAAAACCAATGATCTCATTATTCCGATAAAAAGCAAAAATTCTAAATTTTTCGTGCAGCTCAAGTTTCAAATTGAAAAAATGATGCACTGGAAGTAAAAACGTGTTAAAAGCAGCCTTAGTAGACAAATTTTTGTAAAGATGATACAAGTGTTCAGAATTTTCTAAAACTTCATCCTGAGTCATCTCTGAAAGCCGAATTTTGCCCAATTTTTTTTTCGCCCGTTTGTATCTGGTCTTATATTTTGTGTTTAGGTCATTTAGATAATCTTCCCTGTTTTTCCAATTTGGACAAATTTCCAAAATCATATTGGGCTGCACCTGAAATTCGAAAAATCCATGTTGATCAAAAATTTTAGACGATTCATGGATACTATCGTATTTGAAAAAATCCTTGAACAAAATCGCCCTGATGGATTTATGATCAATTTTCTTAATTAAAATTTTAAGAACATGAATCGCTTTAAACAAAGTTTCCAAAAAAGCATCTTGTGATATGCTTTCATTTTTGAAATACATTCCATGTTGCCCTGTATGCGTTAAATTTCCAACGACGAGAATATTTCCCTTTAAAATTAGCGAGATACCGTCTTTTAAAATAGCTTTCCATCGCGACGCGGCCGAAGCTCTAAACATATCTTTAGCATAGAGTTGAACACGTTGGATCAGGGCAATTCCCACTAACCTTTCTTCGTTAAAAACTCCTATATAATAAACTGAAATTGATGATGGAGAAGCACTCTCTAAGGCGGTTAAATAAGCTGTTTGCAGGAATAAATCATGAGTAGCCAATGTGTTCCATTCGGGTGGAAGTTGCGTGGTCGAGGTGTAAATTTTAGAGTGTATCAAATTAAGAAAAGCACTGAATCGTAGTTTTCAGTTCTTGTAAATGTAAGTCGTTATTTTGTTTCTATAATAATGAATACGCTACATTCCAG
>JBARDR010000638.1:0-3210 GCA_049795335.1 Gelidibacter sp.
TTCCTATATCACAACTGCAAGGATGTTATTTTCTTTGAAATTAAAATCCACTAGTAAAACTTTCCCCTTCATTTACTCAAAACCATCAGGTCCTTTTTAAATCAGGACGCCTAAGGACCATTACAAATTTAAATAATCACATTAGTAAAAGCCCAGGATTGAATGTGCTACCTAAAAAAAAATGAGAGTAAGATTGGTCATAAAATCTCAAAAAATAAGTATTTTTCACACAAGTTCGAATAGCATTGCAGGCCTCTTTTTAATGTGATTAAGAAAATATACCTTCGGGAATTCTTTAGAGCTTTTGATATAATCAGTTTATGTCACAATAAAATGTAATTTTAAACCCCAAGAATTGCGTGATTATCACATTAAGAACCATTGTTTCTAAGTATCTTTAAACTTTTTTAAGTAATTTTAAATGGGTTTTCTGAGTTATATAGACAACATTTTTAAAAACATTATAAGTCAAGAACCTGATCCGCTAAATAAGGCAAGGATAAGAATCCTGGGCTATATCATAGTTTTTTATCTTGTTTTTAGTGGCATTCTTATCGTCGCCTATTCTCAGGCTGACGTGCCTTTCCATTTAATTAGAGTGATCCTTATCTTTACAATGAGTGTGTCGCTTATGGCAGTGGCGCTATACACTAATTTCTGGCGCTTAATCTCTCATGTCATACTCATCGTGGTTACATTAGGCGTATGGAGCAATCTGTCCCTTTATGTAAGAGACGTCAATTTAGAGACTTTACAATATATCTGGTTGGCGTGTGTGCTTAGTTTCTACATTCACGGTTCAAAATGGGGTTGGATTTATTCGGCACTTAATATTCTGCCTGTATTAGCTTTTATAATTGTAGATCATAAAAATTACTTCTATATCGGTACGAGCTCACACGAAGTGAGTCAGCCTATTTACGTATTTGTAACGCTATACAATTTCCTTCTTATTATTTTTTTACAATCCTGTTTTTTCAGGTCTTTTAATAATAATATTATGAGGCTAAATATGGCTAAAAGTGAATTGGGATTGCTCAATAAAAAATTAAATCAAACGCTTGCTGAGGTTGAAAAGCTTTCTAATTCTAGAATGGAATTTCTGTCGACCATGTCTCATGAAATTCGAACGCCATTAAATGGAGTGATTGGCATGACCAATGTTTTATTGCTCGAGAACCCTAGAAAAGATCAGGAAGATAATCTGGATATGCTTAAATTTTCAGCCGAAAATTTATTGTTACTGGTTAATAATGTGCTTGATGTCAATAAACTGGATTCTTCTAAAAGCGAATTGGAAAAAGTGGCTTTTAATCTTGTTGAACTCATCACAAGGACGTATTCAAGTAGTGAGTTAAGGGCCGATGAAAAAATGCTTGAGTTTAAATTGTTCATTGACCCTGTATTGGAGGGCAAGTTGGTAATTAGCGATCCGACGCGAGTCACGCAAGTGCTTTTAAATCTTGTCAATAATGCGATAAAATTCACTGAAAAGGGAAGTATATCCCTTAGTGCACGTTCATTAGGTTTATCCAAAAATAAAATCAAAGTGCAATTTACGATGGAGGACACCGGAATTGGGATTTCACCCGATAATCAACATATTATTTTCGAACCCTTTATGCAAGCCTCAGCAAGTACCACTAGAAATTATGGAGGTACAGGTCTTGGATTGCAAATTGTTGAAAAAACGTTGAACATGTTTGGCAGTAAAATCGCTCTTACAAGTGAAGAAAATGTAGGTTCAAAATTCGTTTTCGTTATTGATTTTAATTACATAGTGTTGGAGGAGTCAAAGCCAATTCTAACCGAAAATGTCCAAAATGATCTATCAGGCCTAAAGGTTTTAGTTGCTGAAGATAACGCCGTAAATAGAATGGTTATTGATAAAATCCTTAAAAAATGGAACCTACTTCCAACCATTGTTGATGATGGATTAAGTGCTGTCGAAAGTGTGAAAAACGGAGATTTTGATGTGGTGTTAATGGACCTTCACATGCCAATTATGGATGGTTATGAAGCCACAGCAGGTATTAGGACTTTAAAAGATCATGCAAAAGCAAGTATACCTATCATTGCACTTACAGCATCAGTGAACGAAAAAGTTTATCTGAATGTAGTGGATGCCAAGATGGATGATTATCTAACGAAGCCTTTTAATCCAGAGCATCTTTTTGCCAAATTGAAAGGGATTGCCAATGGATTAAATGTGATAAGTAATAACGATTAAATTTCAATATTTGTAACTTTAAAAAGTGATCTGCGTCTGCTCTTTTCAGAAAAAAAAATGAGCAATAAAAAGGGTACTGAACATCTAAATTCAGTACCCTTTTTATGTTTTACTTCGGCATTTCGAAGATCAAAAAAATATTCTCCTTATAACATGAATATTATCAATGATCTATATATTAATTTGGACGAAATATTGGTAACTTTAAACTACGAGCGCGAGGATGATGGGGTCGCCTAAAAGCCGAGCACGCACACTCAACTAGTTTGAAATTCTTGCGGCAATCACTGGAATCCAACGAGAGATACGGACATGAAAAAAGTATTTAAAAATATCACTCGTGTCGTCTGGATTCTTTCTTTATTAAGCATGTTTAATGATATAGCAAGCGAAATGCTGTATCCAATTATTCCTGTCTACCTACAAAGCATCGGTTTTTCAATATTTTTGATAGGTTTGCTCGAAGGTGTTGCGGAAGCGACCTCCGGTTTGAGCAAAGGTTATTTTGGCCATTGGAGCGATAGAGTAGGCCGACGCATGCCGTTTGTGCGGATGGGATATTTTTTAAGCGCCATAGCCAAGCCGTTGATGGCGATTTTTAATTTTCCACTATGGGTGTTTTGTGCAAGGACGCTTGATCGCCTTGGAAAAGGTGCTCGCACAGCTCCAAGAGATGCACTTCTTTCGATGGAGTCCACCTTAAAAACCAAAGGACAGGTGTTTAATTTTCATAGAGGCTGGGACACTTTGGGAGCCGTGTTTGGACCTGCATTTGCTTTAGTGTTCTTACATTTTTATCCGGGTAAACTCGCATGGCTTTTTTTCATAGCGTTTGTCCCAGCGATTATTTCGGTGGGTTTTACCTATTTTATTAAGGAAAAACCGATCCCACCAAAAGAACAAATGGGAACTCCGGGTTTACTTTCATTTCTTAAATATTGGAAGGTTGCAACACCAGCTTATAGGAAGTTGGTTATGGG
>JBARDR010000639.1:0-5940 GCA_049795335.1 Gelidibacter sp.
GTAGAGGCTCCAAAATATATTTTGAATGCCATTATTAAAGAAATCACAGATGATGTTCCGGTTATCCCGATGTCATCATCTCCCACGCATAAGCGCGCACCTTGGTTTAGTATTGCAGCCAGCATTGCGGCCTTAATTTTTGGAGGATTATCTTATTTACTTTATGAACAAAATATATCATTAACCCAAGAAAATCAAGTGGTAGTGGATGAAATTTTTGACCTTAGAAGTGATATCGAAAACAATAACGACAAACTCGAGAACGTCATGCTTCAGTTTATGAAACTGAACAATCCTGAAACTGAAAAATATGTTTTAAGAGGAAATTCGAGAGCTAAAAATCTTAAGACTGTCGCTTACATTAATGCTGTTGATAAAACCTCAATGATTGATGTGGTTTCGTTGCCTAAACTTCCCGAAAACCAAACCTATCAAATTTGGGCAGAGCTGCAAGACAGAATGGTAAATCTTGGCATCTTGGATGAATCTGAACGTAACAAATTAAAAACAATTCCTTACATGGAAGATGCCTTAGGCTTGAGTATTACCATAGAACCAAAATCTGGATCAAAAATGAATAATACCCATAATGAGAATTCTGTAGCAGAAATCACCTTAAAGAATTGATTAATTAAGAATCTGAAATATCTCGTTTGATATTCTGGTAATAAAATAAACATTAAAAAGGCTACTCATTCGAGCGGCCTTTCTCTTTATATACAGTTTATATTTTTTGATAAAAAATAATCAGGCTTCGATATTCTCTACTCCTTTCAGTCCTAATACCACATAAATTACCACTTGAGTAAGATTCAAATTATTAAAAAGATGTATCTTTGTATAAATTTTGAACTGATGAAACTTTTAGTCATTACATTAATTCTCCTAGCACTTGCAGTTGCTGGTATTGCTATAAAATTATGGGCAAAAAAAGATGGTAAATTCGCTGGCACTTGTGCAAGTCAAAACCCTATGCTAAATAAAGAAGGTGCCCCTTGCGGATTCTGTGGAAAAGCCTCCGATCAATTTGAAAACTGTAACGAACCACAACATTCTTAAGGGTTAATGATTATATTACATGTGCTTTTCTACATTTTTGTTGTAGTTATTTCTGTTCAACTTTTTTTTTATGCTTATGTTTTTCCGAAAGTAAAACAGAAAAAAGACGATAATGTTAACTCCAATAAACCTCCCATATCCGTAGTTGTTTGTGCCAAAAATGAAGCTGAAAATTTAAAGACATTTTTGCCTTATATTCTAGAACAAGATTATCCAAACTTTGAATTGGTATTGATCAACGACAGCTCTACGGACAACACTTTGCAGGTCATGGAGCGTTTTAAGGCTAATCATAGCACTATTAAAATCGTTAATGTCAAAAGCATTGAAACTTTCTGGGGAAATAAAAAATACGCTCTTACTTTAGGCATTAAAGCCGCCACCCATAACCACCTCCTGTTTACCGATGCCGATTGCAAACCGGCTTCCAACCAATGGATCAGTGCTATGGTCAGTAATTTTTCAAAAGATTATCAGATTGTTTTGGGCTATGGTGCCTATGCCAAGGTCAAAAAATCGTTTCTAAACAAACTGATCCGTTTTGAAACTTTGATGACCGCCATTCAATACTTTTCTTATAGCAAATTAGGACAACCTTACATGGGTGTTGGACGGAACTTGGCCTACACCAAAGATTTGTTTTTTGAAGCCCGCGGATTCATGGATCATATGAATATCAAATCTGGCGACGATGATCTTTTTGTCAATCAAATTGCCTCTCCTCAAAACACAACCATTTGCTTGTCCAAAAACAGCTTTACAGAATCACTTCCAAAAAACTCATTTAGTGATTGGATGATTCAAAAACGCCGACATATCTCTACGGCAAAACATTACAAACAAAAACATAAGGCGATGTTGTCCTTATTTTATGTTTCACAATTCCTGTTTCTATTTTTAAGTATCGCACTACTGAGCACGCTTTTTTATTGGGAAATCGTGCTTGGATTAATTGGTCTTAGATATATAGCACTGTTTATTTCCATGACACTGGCTGCAAAAAAATTAGAAGAAAAAGATCTGATTCCATTCTTCCCTTTTCTTGAAATATTTTTAATTGTAGTGCAATTCTCTATCTTTATAAAAAATCTCATTTCAAAACCAACGCATTGGAAATAAAGGATATTATCAACAACGCAAAAAAAAATGACCAGTCTGCATTTAATGCGCTGTTGGATTTTTTTTGGAATGATGTTTATGGTTTTCAATTAAAGCGTACAGAAAATGAAAATGATGCTGAGGATATTGCCATTCAAACCTTCTCAAAGGCCTTTGACAAAATCGATACTTATAACGAAGAGTATGAATTTAAAACATGGTTGATTACCATTTCGAAAAACATTCATATCGATTTATTAAGAAAAAGAAAATCATCCATTCAAAAGTCACGTCCCAATGACAATGATGATTTTCATAATATTGTCGATGAATCTCCTTCTCCTGAAGACAAACTCATTACGGAGCAAAATTTGGCCAAATTACTTCGAGACATTAAAAAACTAAAACCACATTATCAGGAAGTTATCAATTTGAGATATTTTCAGGAATTAACTTACAAGGAAATTTCTGAAGAGTTAAACGAGCCTATCAATAATGTAAAGGTGAAACTTCTGAGGGCTAAAAAATTACTGGCAGAAATAATTACCAAATAGTTTATTGGACGGTTATAAACGATTAGGAAAAGGCGTTTTAATCCTCTATTGCATCATCACGTTTACCACCATGTTTACCATTCAAACGGCGTTAACCATTGTAACGGCCGGAATTGCCTCCTCTCTTTTTGGCGATTTTATTTATACAGAATTATGGACCAATATCATTCTATTCATTTGTTCCCTCATTCTGATTAAAGGAAAATATAAATTTCTTGTTTAATTAATGAAAATCATCGTCATAACCCTTACCAAAAACACACTGGTCGCTGTGGTTCTTACCTTCAATACGGGTGGACAGTTACCTTCATTTGCCCAAGTACTGCCAAAAAACGCTATTGAAATTGGGTTTTAAATTGCTTTCCTGGGTTGGATGCCGGCACCTTTGGATTTTTCGGTGTGGCAATCGCTTTGGGCGCTCGAAAAGCAAAAAGTCAATAAAGATTACGAGGTAAAATCATCGTTATTTGATTTTAACATCGGCCATATCGCAACCATAGTTATCGGACTTGGTTTTATTGCCTTAGGTGCAGATGAATTCTCAAACCAACTCATTTCCATACACCAAAAGTTTAGGAAACTGGTCGTACCTCATCATTGGTATCGCCGCCTTTACAACTATGTTTAGCACAAAACTCACCACATTGGATGCCTCGCCAAAAACTATGGCGAGAACTTCTGATTTGCTTTTTGGAAACTTTTCAAAACATAATTATTTGTTATGGATTATTATTTTGATTGCAGGAACCGTTTCAACATTCTTCTTTTTAGGCCGAAATGGGACTACTCATACAGATCGCCACCATCATTTCATTTTTGACTGCACCATTTTATGCCATCATCAATCATATGCTCATCAGCAGTAAACATACACCTGCCAAATGGCGCCCTCAATTATAATACACATCCTAAGTTGGTTAGGAATTCTATTTTTGATAGGGTTTAGCATTTGGCATCTCTCCACACTATAATAACTTTTTACAATTTTACTTTGTATCTTTGTGGCTCAAAATCTGCGATTGAATGAGTACCGAAACGATAACAAAAGTGATTCCTGAACGTCAACCAAAACCAAAATGGTTAAGGGTAAAACTACCAACAGGTAAAAAATATACAGAGCTTAGAAGCTTGGTGGACAAATATAGTTTGAACACCATCTGTACGTCCGGAAGCTGCCCAAACATGGGAGAATGTTGGGGAGAAGGAACAGCAACCTTCATGATTTTAGGAAATATTTGCACGCGTTCTTGTGGATTTTGTGGTGTAAAAACAGGACGTCCTGAAACCTTAGATTGGGATGAACCAGAAAAAGTGGCACGTTCCATCAAACTCATGAATATCAAACACGCGGTTTTAACCAGCGTGGATAGAGATGACATCAAAGACATGGGAAGTATCATGTGGTCAGAAACGGTAAAAGCCGTACGCCGCATGAATCCAGAAATCACCTTGGAAACACTTATTCCAGATTTTCAAGGCATAGAGCAACATATTGATCGCATTATAGATGTTGCCCCAGAAGTGGTGTCGCATAATATTGAAACCGTTAGGAGATTGACACGAGAAGTGAGAATTCAAGCTAAATATGATCGCAGTTTAGGCGTTCTTAAATATTTGAAGTCCCAGGGACAACGCCGTACAAAATCTGGCATCATGCTTGGTCTGGGAGAAACTCGCGAGGAAGTTATTGAAACCCTTCATGATTTAAGAGCCAATGATGTTGATATTGTTACTATTGGTCAATACTTGCAACCAAGTAAAAAGCATTTGCCTGTACAACAGTTTATACTTCCAGAACAATTTAAAGAATACGAAACGATCGGATTAGAGCTTGGATTCAGACATGTTGAAAGTAGCGCCTTGGTAAGATCATCTTACAAAGCTCAAAAACACATCCACTAATGATTAACGTTGCTATAAACGGGTTTGGTCGCATTGGCAGACGAGTATTTCGTCTTATTCAAGAACGCGATGACATGCAGGTGGTGGCCGTCAATGATTTGGCAGATGCCCGAACCTTAAGTCACTTGTTGAAATACGACAGTATTCATGGCGTTTCTAAGAGCAGCATTTCTTACGACGATAATCACATCATTATAGACCAACAAAAGGTTCGTTTACTTAATCACAAGCAAATTGATGATATTGATTGGACACCTTACAAGATCGATTTTGTCATTGAAGCTACAGGGAAATTTAAAACGATTGCAGAATTAGAGAAACACATTGCGAACGGTTCAAAAAAAGTCATTTTATCTGTTCCTCCTTTGGATGATGCCATTAAAACCATCGTCATAGGAGTTAATGACAACATCTTAACTGGCGATGAAACCATCATCTCAAATGCCTCTTGTACCACAAATAATGCCGCACCAATGATTGCGGTCATCGATGATCTTTGCGGTATTAAACAAGCTTATATTACAACTGTACATTCTTATACCACCGATCAAAGTTTACATGATCAACCCCATAAAGATTTAAGACGTGCCAGAGCCGCTGGCCAATCCATCGTGCCCACTACAACGGGAGCCGCAAAGGCGCTGACCAAGATTTTCCCTAAACTAAACAATGTTATTGGAGGATGCGGTATTAGAGTTCCTGTTCCCAACGGTTCTTTAACCGATATCACTTTAAATGTTGAGCGCACCGTATCTATTGAAGAGATCAACCTAGCATTTAAAAAGGCTTCCGAAACAAATCTTAAAGGCATTTTACAATACACTGAAGATCCAATCGTATCGATTGATATTGTTGGCAATCCACATTCTTGCATCTTTGATGCACAAATGACCTCAGTTATTGGCAATATGATCAAAATTATAGGATGGTATGATAATGAAACAGGCTATTCAAGTAGAATTATTGACTTAATAAGCAATTTGTCGAAGAAATAAGCGCTTTAGTCGAATAAATAATTATATTTGTTTCTCATAAAGTGACCAGAAATGTCCCAACACAAATTTTATATAGTTGCTTTTATTGTCCTTACAACCTCTATACTGTTCTCTCAAAATAGTGTTAATCAGGATGTTGACATTATTAACATGCGCATTCAAAACTACATTACTCAATCTGGTTTTGAAACCGAGCGTGGTGACTATTACAATGCTAAAGAAAATCTTGAAAAGGCTTTAAAACTTGCTAACCAGATTGACGACAAAAAAAAGCAAGGCAGCATCTACACCAAAATTGCAAAAGTTCAGTTTATAGTTGAAGAGCCCGAAAA
>JBARDR010000640.1:0-7359 GCA_049795335.1 Gelidibacter sp.
TTTCAATATCGATGTGTTTGTTGATCACGTTTTTGTTGATGAATTTCTCACATTGCTTATAGCCTTTGTCTAAATAAACAGCACCAACTAGGGCTTCAAACAAATTACCATGAATATTGCTTCCGAAATTATTTTTAGGGATTTTGGATTCCACAAAATCAATGAGTTTCAATTCTTTCCCCAGTTCATTAAGATGCTCTCGGCTTACGACCTTTGAACGCATTTTTGTCAAATAGCCTTCATCGCCCTCGGGTACCTCGCTATAAAGGTAAGCAGCGATAACAGCACCAAGCATAGCATCTCCAATAAACTCAAGTCTTTCATAATTAAGTGCCATCCCATTATTGTCCTTAATATTCATAGAACGATGGGTGAACGCCTTGACATAGAGATCCTTATCTTTAGGTTTATAGCCTAGGATTTTTTGAAGTTGCAAAAAAAAATTCCCGTCATTTTTAGAACGGGAATTTAATATGTTACGAATGTAATTCATTCGGGATTTAGTCTAATTTTTTGAATAATACACAGGCGTTATGACCGCCAAATCCGAATGTATTACTCATAGCCACATTAACAGTTCTCCTTTGAGCCTTATTAAGTGTTAAGTTTAACTGCGGATCAATATTTTCATCTACAACCTCATGGTTTATTGTTGGCGGCACGATACCGTGTTCCATCGCCAAAATAGAGGCAATAGCTTCAACAGCACCTGCAGCTCCCAATAAATGACCTGTCATTGATTTTGTTGAATTGATATTGATGTTTTTGGCATGTTTACCAAAAACTTCCGTAATTGCTTTAAGTTCGGCAACATCACCTAAAGGTGTGGAGGTCCCATGTGTGTTGATATGATCAACATCTTCAGGTTTCAATCCAGCATTTTCCAAACAATTTTTCATTACGGCAATAACTCCTATTCCATCAGGGTGTGGGGCCGTCATATGATAAGCATCAGAAGACATTCCGCCTCCCACTAGTTCAGCATATATCTTTGCACCTCTTGCTTTTGCGTGCTCATATTCTTCAAGAATGATCGCCCCTGCACCTTCGCCCAAGACAAAACCATCTCTGGTCGCGTCAAAAGGTCTCGAAGCTGTTTCTGGACTATCATTTCTTGTTGATAAAGCATGCATCGCATTAAATCCTCCCATTCCTGCCATGGTGACCGCTGCTTCACTTCCACCAGTCACAATAACATCACAATACCCCAAACGAATATAGTTTAGAGCATCAATCATTGCGTTGGCAGCCGATGCACAGGCCGAAACCGTCGTATAATTAGGTCCCATAAATCCATGTTTAATGGAAATATTTGCTGGAGCTATATCTGCAATCATCTTTGGAATAAAGAAAGGGTTGAAACGCGGGGTTCCATCGCCAGTGGCAAAATTAAGAACCTCATCCTGAAAAGTCTCTAACCCTCCAATACCTGCACCCCAAATGACACCAACGCGAAGTTTGTCAACCACATTCAGATCTAATTTGGCATCTGCTATGGCTTCATCAGAAGCCACCATCGCATATTGCGCAAATCTATCCATTCGGTTAACCATCTTCCTATCAATGAATTTGGTAGGTTCAAAGTTTTTCAATTCGCATGCAAATTTGGTCTTGAACTTTTCAGTATCAAAATAAGTTATAGGTGCAGCACCACTTTTACCACTAATCAAAGCTTCCCAAAATTCATCTTTGGTATTCCCGATTGGTGTAAGAGCGCCTAACCCAGTAACTACAACTCGCTTTAATTCCATAAAGTTTGCTACTTATTTTGCTGCTTCTATATAAGAGATAGCTTGACCAACTGTAGCAATGTTTTCTGCTTGGTCATCTGGAATTTGGATATCAAATTCTTTTTCGAATTCCATGATCAATTCTACAGTATCCAAAGAATCTGCTCCCAAATCATTTGTGAAGCTTGCTTCAGTGACAACTTCGTTCTCGTCTACACCTAATTTGTCTACTATAATCGCTTTTACTCTTGATGCAATGTCTGACATAATCTTTAATTTTAAGTTTTATTAATTGGCAAAAATAAAAAACTTTATTTTAAAACCCATTCTTATTTCTAGAATATGCTAGAATGTGTTTGTAATTTAGTGAAATTACCTTGAAGTATTTCTATTTTACCTCCTAATTGTTATTTATTATTCTTTTTTTTGTTTGAGAATTTGAAGCGAATATCTGTAATTGAAACGAGATTACGGAACTTTGCTGAACATTTTTTTAGTTTACTAACGCCTGACATCTGCATATCAACAAACTGTGCTGATAATAATTTATAAATAGAAAAGTTGGAGATGAAAAGTATCGTAATTTTTGCGTCCGGAAGTGGCACCAATGCTCAAAATTTAATCAAGTATTTTCATAACAATGCTGTGGGCTCTGTTATTCAGGTCTTGACAAATAATCCTCATGCCAAAGTTTTAGAGCGCTGCAAAAACCTTAAAGTGAGTGCACTTTCCTTCAACAGAATTGCATTTTCAGAAAGCAATGATGTGCTCAATATTTTAAAGGCATCAAAACCAGACCTGATTGTTCTCGCTGGCTTTCTTTGGAAGTTTCCTGAGTTCATACTTCATGAGTTTCCAAATAAGGTTATAAATATCCATCCTGCTTTACTTCCAAAATATGGCGGAAAAGGCATGTATGGAGATTTTGTGCACGCATCGGTTGTAGCCAATAATGAAACAGAAACCGGCATCAGCATTCATTATGTCAATGAGCATTATGATGAAGGTGCGATTATTTTTCAGGCCAAATGTGAAGTAACCACTTCAGATACTTCAGAAACGGTGGCTTCAAAAATCCATGAGTTGGAGATGGCACATTTTCCGATGGTTGTTGAGGAACTATTGAAATCGCAATGATATAGTTTCAATTCCTGAAGTTGAAAGTTCGCACCCATGCATCTAACTTGGTCTCAAGCAGTGAAATTTGTGTCGGAAAAATAAATTGTAAATTAATAGAATTCCCGCCTTCGCAGGAATGAGTTATGAGTAAGAAGAACAAATACTACGCCGTCTGGAAAGGCCATAAAACAGGTGTCTTTGATAAATGGAACGACTGCAAAGCCCAAATCAAAGATTATCCTGGCGCGCAATACAAATCCTTTGAGTCCTTTGAAGCTGCAAAAAAAGCTTTGGACGGAAATTATTTTGACTATATCGGGAAATCCAAAAGCTTTAAAAGCGAATTATCTGCCGAGCAACTCAAAAAAATAGGCCTCCCTAACTATAATTCCATTTCGGTCGATGCTGCATCAAGTGGGAATCCGGGTATTATGGAATATAGAGGCGTGGACACCAAAACAAAAAAGCAACTCTTTATTCAAGGCCCTTTTCCGGAAGGCACCAATAATATTGGTGAGTTTTTAGCGCTTGTACATGGCTTGGCATTTCTTAAAAAACACGAAAGTTCGCGTATTATGTATACCGACTCGAAAATTGCGATGAGTTGGGTAAAAAAGAAAACCTGCAATACGAAGTTGCCGAGAAATGAAAAAAATAAAGAATTATTCGATTTAGTTGACAGAGCAGTGACTTGGCTCAAAACTAATGCCTACAATACAACTATCGTTAAATGGGAAACAAAGGCTTGGGGAGAAATTCCTGCGGATTTTGGGAGGAAGTGATTTATTCATACAGTGGTTTTTCGTGAATAATTCTTTGAACATAGACTGTGTTTCCTTCGATTAAATAGTGAATACCAAATGGAAATGTATTGGTGATAAAAATCTTAATATTACGATAACGTTTTTGAAAATGCAGGATTAATGGTTATTCGCTCAATGGCTTAACCAATTTCCTGATTGAATTTAGAATTCTAGCTCTTTGAAATCGACAAATAAAAAAAATTTGCTTCTCCTTAAATAACTTCCTTTCGCTTTTTTGTGATGGCCTAAAATAAAGTTTATTTTTAAACAACAATATTCTATAAAAAAGAAATGAGTTAAGTTAAGTTTTATGTTGAATCTACGTGGAAATATTTAGTTTGTTAAGAATTATTTATCAAAAAACATTCATGTATCCTTGGCTAAAAAGCCTTATATTTGCAGCAAATTTTGAAACCTGATTATGAGCAAATTAGTAATTGTAGGTACCGTTGCCTTTGACGCTATCGAAACACCTTTTGGAAAAACAGACAAAATATTGGGTGGCGCTGCCACTTTTATTGGGTTGTCAGCTTCACAATTTAATGTAGATGCCGCAGTTGTTTCAGTGGTTGGTGGCGATTTTCCTCAAGAATATTTAGACTTATTATCGGATAGAAAAATTGACATTTCCGGTGTTGAAGTTGTAAAGGAAGGCAAAACCTTTTTTTGGAGCGGTAAATACCACAATGACATGAATACACGTGATACTTTGGCAACAGAGCTTAACGTGCTTGCAGATTTCAATCCTGCTGTTCCAGAAGCTTACAAAGATGCCGAAGTGGTCATGCTAGGCAACTTGCATCCTTTGGTACAAATGGGCGTTTTGGAGCAGATGGGCAAAAAACCAAAAATGGCAATTCTGGACACCATGAATTTTTGGATGGATTGCGCTTTAGAGGAATTAAAAGCAGTGATAAAAAAAGTGGATGTCATTACCATTAATGATGAAGAAGCACGCCAATTGACTGGAGAATATTCTCTTGTGGTAGCCGCGCAAAAAATTCATGAAATGGGTCCCAAATATGTAGTGATCAAAAAAGGAGAACACGGCGCTTTACTATTTCATGGCGAAAATGTGTTTTTTGCCCCTGCCTTACCCTTGAGAGAAGTTTTTGACCCAACGGGCGCAGGCGATACTTTTGCCGGCGGTTTTGCTGGATATTTAGCGAAGACTGAAGATTATTCTTTCGAGAACATGAAAAATGCAGTAATCTACGGATCAACCTTAGCCTCCTTTTGTGTAGAAAAATTTGGAACAGAGCGCATGATAAACCTTGATGACCAAGAAGTATATCAGCGTTTAAATCAGTTTAAACAATTGACGCAGTTTGAAATCGTCTTACAGAGCAATCTATAAACCGAGTTTTAAATAAAACGAGTCCATATATCCTTTAAAAAAACAAATATTAAAAGCATGTCAAATTGTTCTTACAAAAAACATCTTAGCATAATGATTTTAAATCCTTTAGCCACAGCTTTTAAACAACATCTTTTCGAAGATTACAAAATTGAATTGATATACTCTTAAACTAGCGCGCTCCAAATGGGCGCGTTTTTTAATTTCCTTAGGTCGTAATTAAATGGAACATAGAACGACTTTATATAGTAATAATAGCAAATCTAAAATTAGAAAAACCCAATGAGTGATGCGTTAAAACATGAGTGCGGAATTGCACTTATAAGACTTTTAAAGCCTTTAGATTTTTACAAAAAAAAATACGGGAGTGCATTTTATGGCGTCAATAAAATGTATCTGATGATGGAAAAGCAGCACAACCGAGGACAGGACGGTGCTGGTTTTGCAAGCATTAAATTAGATACCGCTCCAGGCGAACGTTATATCAGTCGTGTACGCTCTATTGCACAGCAACCTATTCAGGATATTTTTGCGCAAATGAACGAACGCATCAATAGAGAATTTGCCGAAAACCCAGAATATGTTGACGATGTCGACTTACAAAAAAAGAACATTCCTTATTTGGGTGAAGTGCTTTTAGGCCACGTACGATACGGTACTCATGGTAAAAATAGTATCGAGAATGTTCATCCTTTTTTGAGACAGAACAACTGGATGCACAGAAACCTTATCGTCGCTGGAAATTTCAACATGACCAATGTTAATGAACTTTTCGAAGGCTTGGTTAAAATTGGGCAACATCCAAAAGAAAAGGCAGACACTGTTACGATAATGGAAAAAATAGGTCATTTTCTAGATGATGCTGTGGCCAAAAAATACAAACAACTTAAATACGAAGGGTATAATAAAAATGAATGTTCGCCCTTGATAGGCGACCGTCTGAATGTTGCTAAAATATTGAAACGGTCTGCTAAAGATTGGGATGGAGGTTATGCCATAGCAGGACTTTTAGGCCATGGTGATTCATTTGTGCTACGCGATCCTGCCGGAATCAGACCAGCATATTATTATCAAGATGATGAAATCGTTGTGGTCGCTTCTGAACGTCCTGTGATCCAAACCGTTTTTAACGTAGATTTTGATGATGTGATCGAGTTGCCACCAGGACATGCCATCATTACAAAAAAATCTGGAGAAACCGCGATCAAAAAAATCCTGGAGCCCTTAGAACGTAAAGCTTGCTCTTTTGAGCGCATCTATTTCTCACGTGGTAGTGATGCCGAAATTTATCAAGAGCGAAAAAAATTAGGCCGACTACTCATGCCAAAAGTCCTGGAAGCCATTGATTTTGATACAAAAAATACGGTTTTTTCCTACATTCCAAATACCGCTGAAACTTCATTTTTCGGAATGATTGAAACGGTTGAAGATCATCTTAATAAAAAGAAAACCCAAGCCATCCTTGCGGGTAATGGTGGACTTTCTGCAGAAAAAGTAACACAAATATTATCAGAACGTCCTCGTATTGAAAAGATTGCCATTAAAGACGTCAAACTCCGCACGTTTATTACTGAAGACAGCAGCAGGGACGATTTAGTAGCTCACGTCTACGACGTCACTTATGGCGTGATCAAGCCGACAGATAACCTTGTTATTATTGATGATAGTATTGTACGCGGTACGACCTTAAAAAAGAGTATCATTAAAATGATGGATAGGCTCAACCCAAAGAAAATCGTTGTGGTCTCCTCTGCACCTCAAATTCGTTATCCGGACTGTTATGGTATTGACATGGCAAGATTGGAAGATTTAATTGCGTTCCGGGCGATGTTAGAACTCTTAAAGGAAAACGATAAATACCATCTTATTGAAGAGGTCTATCAAAAATGTAAGGCGCAAATTGAATTAGACGACAAGGATGTCAGAAATTTTGTAAAAGATTTATACAATCAATTCACTGCAGAACAAATTTCGGATAAAATTGCAGAACTTATCTGTGATCCCTCTATAAAAACTGAAGTGATAACTATTTTTCAAAACATCGAAAACCTGCATTTGGCATGTCCGAAAAACTTAGGTGATTGGTATTTTACTGGAAACTATCCAACACCTGGTGGTAATCGTATCGTAAATAGAGCGTTTATCAACTTTTATGAAGGGAATAATAGACGTGCTTATTAATTTAAAAAAGAGTGAACAACCATGTTATCGAATACAATGATCGCTTAATCGGATAATTTAACAGTTCGTCTAATTTTTGCATCTATTTATTATAATTCGCCATACTTTAGTAATACCATAACATAAGTAGGTTAAGTTCATGGTAGATTTGGGGCAAAAAAAGGTGGAC
>JBARDR010000641.1:0-2559 GCA_049795335.1 Gelidibacter sp.
AAACAAAACAGTCTTTTAATATGGGTAAAAGAAAATCAAAATTATTTTTTATAATCTAAAGCGAGTATTTAATTTAAACTCTCGAGAGCATAAACTTCACCAAACCTATAACTTATCCTTAAAAAAAAACAGTTTTCGCTCCCTCAAACGCCATTTTTTATAAGAATTCTTCGATTTATTCAAATATACGTAAAGTTACGTATTGCATGATATTGCATTATTGCTGATATTTGTAATGCTATTAATTCTTAGGGGAATTATTTTACGAAAGGCTCTGAATTGTCATTGATTCAGGGCTTTTTAAATTTCAGGACCTGAACAATCAACTTCTTTTCAAAATCCAAAATTAACCAACTAACTTCTAGCACCTTGCACTTGTAAAAGTCAAAATACGTAAAGTTACGTATTGTTTGGTCTTACATAATTGCTGAAATTTACAGCGCTAGTTAATTATAACCCACTTGTGTGATTCATTTTGAGAAGCCACTATTGTAAGCCGATCAATAGAAGAAACCAAAATCTCTAAAAGACCTATGAAAACCATGAAAAAGAATTGTGAAAGTAGTAATCATTTATTAATCATCGGATTAATATTGAGCGCCATACTAATCATAACCGCAAACATTATTGTAAGTTTTTCTTAGTTGTTAGTTAGTTGCAAAAAGGGCTACTTAAAAATTTAAGTAGCCCTTTTTATTATAAAAAAATATTCTGCTTACAGCTCTAAGGCTCTCTTCACATCATTATCCATGAGTAACTCCGTTGGATTTTCAAGCGCATTCTTAATCGCTACCAAGAATCCTACACTTTCTTTCCCATCAATAATACGATGGTCATAGGAGACAGCTAAGTACATAATTGGTCTAATTTCCACATGTCCATCAATAGCTACAGGGCGTTCCACAATATTATGCATTCCTAAAATAGCACTTTGAGGTGGATTGATGATTGGCGTAGACAACATACTACCAAAAACACCACCATTAGAAATTGTAAATGTTCCACCGGTCATCTCATCTACTGTAATTTGTCCGTCACGGGCTCTAATCGCCAATCGTTTTACCTCAGCCTCAACACCTCTGAAAGTTAGGTTTTCAGCATTTCTAATGACAGGAACCATCAATCCTTTGGGTCCTGAAACTGCGATACTGATATCACAGAAATCGAAGCTGATCATTTCCTGACCATCAATCATGGAATTCACTGCAGGATATTCCTTCAATGCCTTAACGGCAGCCAAAGTAAAGAAACTCATAAAGCCTAAACCAACACCATGTTTATTTTTGAAGGTTTCCTTATATTCTTCTCTTAATTTGAAAATTGCAGTCATATCCACCTCATTAAAAGTGGTCAACATCGCTGTTTCGTTTTTGGCAGATACCAAACGCTCAGCAACCTTACGACGCAACATCGATAATCTTGAACGTGACTCTCCTCGTCTTCCCCCAGTTGGTGTCCCCATTGACGGTACGGCCTTTACAGCATCTTCCTGAGTGATACGTCCATCCTTTCCTGTTCCGATAACATCTGAAGTTGACATGTTCTTTTCTGCCAACACTTTTTTGGCTGCAGGACTTGCGGCACCTGAAGCATAGGTTTTTGGAGCATCCGCTTGCACTTTAGCAGGTTCTTTTTCGACTTTTTTGTCAGCAGCAACTTCATTTTCTGTTTTGGCACTCTCTACTGATTTGGACTCAGCACCAGCAGGTTTTTCAGCAGCGGTATCAATCAAACAAACCACTTGACCAACGGCAACAGCATCACCTTCTTCTGCTTTTAGCGTAATAATTCCGCTAGCTTCCGCAGGAAGCTCTAAGGTAGCCTTATCACTATCTACTTCCGCAATAGCCTGATCTTTTTCTACATAATCGCCATCTGCAACTAACCATGTTGCAATTTCTACTTCTGTAATGGACTCTCCTGGTGAAGGAACTTTCATTTCTAAAATCATAGTTCTTATTGTTTTTTGTAACCTATTGGTTTGCGTTGTTTTTGTTCTGTTTCAATTTTATCTTTTTGTAATAAAAAATTTAGCGCCTCTGCTACATTAGTAAATTTTTCATTAAACTTATTATCAAGTTGAATCAATTTCTCGCTCAACTCTTTGTGAGATAGAGCAAATTGCCTCATAAGAACAAAAGCTCTTATAATTGAAATATTGATTTCAATGGCTATCTCACTTTTCAATACACTGGACAGCATGGCGACACCTTGTTCTGTAAATGCGAAAGGTGCATACTTACTGTGCTTTCCTCTTCCTTTACTCTTTAAGGTCACAACTTGTGATCTTAAAGAATTATACTCCTCTTCGGTCAGTTCAAACATGAGGTCTTTTGGAAATCTCTCAAGATTTCGTCTAACAGCTTGCTTTAAGACCCGTGTTTCAATCTGATACATTTCAGCCAAATCAAAATCCAACATCACATTTTGATGTCTGATTTCATAAATCTTATTCTCGATTTCCTGTGGCTTCAAAATTCTTATTTATTTCAAAAGGTATCACAATTTGTGATAGGTCATCTTTTAAAACCTGAGGGCGCAAATTGTGATCTCAAGCTC
>JBARDR010000642.1:0-2930 GCA_049795335.1 Gelidibacter sp.
TTAATATTTCTAAACCAAACGTCGTCGCCATGATCTTGCAGACCGATAGAGCCTTCGTTGGCAACATCTGCCCAATCTTCATTGAGGCTCGGAAATTTACTTCCTGCCACTAAGGCGTTCCATTCTGGAGTCCATAAGTGATATTCCACAACATTGACTCCATTTTGCTTATGGACTACCGTCCCATTGTAAACGGTAATTTCCACTTGGTTCCATTCGCCCACAGGCTTTGCATTTTGTGGTTTTGCAGGAATTAAATCATATAACGATCCCGCCTGTCTGTTACCATCTAATCCTAATTTGGCGTCAGGATGCTTGTCATTATCTAAAACTTGCATCTCAGGTGCCGTTTTCCAAACATAATCCAGGTCTTCTTGTCCAAGATAAAAGATGCCTGAATTCCCTCCTTCAGAAATTTTCCATTCCAAACTCAAGGTAAAGTTTTTGAATTTTTGGTCAAAGATAATATCGCCACCGTCTTTATTGCCCGCTTCGCCACGTCCTGATCCTATGCAACGGATAGCATCGTCTTCGATTTTCCAAGCTTCTGGAAAGTGGTCTTTTTTGTACCCTCGCCAACCGTCTGAAGAAGTGCCATCAAAAAGCACAATCCAATCATCTTTTTCATCGGAAGCATTTGAAGCTTTATTTTTGGAGTCGGTTGTTTCTACAACTTTGTCATTATTTTCTTTACAGCCTGAAATCAAAGGCATGAGTACTAAACTAAAAATTACAAGTGCACTTACTTTTTTCATTGTTTTACTATTTATAAATTTATGTTGTTTTATATGAGTTAAGCGGTGATTAGTTAGAAAGATCTTTTCCTATTTTCAATAATAAACCGCGGGTCAATGCAATGCCCTTTTCTTCACTCACATTATTCCCTTCAAATTCGACACCCACAAATCCAGTATATCCTGAATCCTTTACACTCTTTAAAAAGCGAGGATAATCCAGTGTCGTTTCATTTCCAGCAGCGTCAAAATCATAAGACTTCGCACTAACCCCCTTTGCATAAGGCATCATTTCTTCTACTCCTTTATATTTATCATAATCATCAATACATTTTCCATCCCATTTTCCGCCCCCTTCACGTTTCACACAAAAATTGCCAAAATCAGGCAAAGTACCACAATTAGCCATATCTATATTTTTCATGACCTGAACCAATAATCCCGCATTTGAAGAAAAACCACCGTGATTCTCGACGATAATATTAATGCCTTTAGATTTACCATATTCTGCTAGTTTTTTTAAACCAATAGTGGAATTTGCAATCCACTCATCTGCATTATTTGAACCAAATAAGTTGACCCGAATCGAATGACAGTCTAAAAATTGCGCTGCATCTACCCATTTTTTATGATTTTCAATCGCCTGATTCCTTTCTTTTTCATCAGATGCCGCCAAATCGCCTTCCCCATCAACCATGATCAATACATTTTCAACGCCGTGGGCCTCGCTCTTTTCTTTTAAAGCCTGCTGAAGCGCTTCCATCCCCATAGATTCCAGCTTTTTTGTATAAAGACCTGACACATATTCTATCCCCTCAAAACCCATTGCTTTGGCCTTTTCAGCAAAATCCAACGGATCTAATTCATTATTTCCAATGGCTCGGTGTAAGGACCATTGTGCTAGTGACAACTTAAAAAATGGTTTTACATCATCCGTCATAACTTCTTCTTGAACTGATTTTGCTGGAATTTCTTTACATCCAACAAAAAGTGTCGTCACAAGAAAAAATAAATAGAAAGGAGTAAAAATCTTTTTGGTCATCATGATTTAGGTTTTATTAGTTTAATATCAATATTTTTAAAAAAATAAAGAATGATGAAAATACTAAAGTTTCATCAGAATATTTCTAATTTGATTAAGTTTAGGCTTTAAAAAAAATAACACCTAATTAAATATGACTATTACTTCTGTCTTTAGTAGGCTATAATAGTTTGAAAATATAAGTACACTATGATAAAACAACATTACGATGCTATAGTGATTGGAACGGGAGTTAGTGGCGGCTGGGCAGCGAAAGAATTATGTGAAGGGGGATTGAAAACTTTAGTACTCGAAAGAGGGCGCATGGTAAAACACGGCGATTATCCGACCATGCACGATGATCCTTGGGATACCGAATTACGTGGTGGCACCACAATTGAAGAACAAGAAAGACAGGAAAAGCAAGCCCGAACAGGCTATACGACCGCCGCAGAAAGCAAACATTGGTTTGTGGACGATATCAAACATCCTTACAATGAAACCAAACGTTTTGATTGGATGCGCGGCTATCATGTGGGAGGACGCTCTTTAACTTGGGGTCGTCAAAGTTACCGTCTAAGCGATCTGGATTTTACCGCTAATCTTAAAGATGGCCACGGGGTGGATTGGCCTATCCGTTACAATGATCTCGCCCCCTGGTATGATTATGTCGAAAAATATATCGGCATCAGCGGCGAGGCCCTCGGAATTCCCCATTTGCCGGACAGCATTTTTTCGCCGCCAATGGAGTTGAACTGTGTCGAAGAAGAATTTAAATCCCAACTCGCCAATAACTATGACGATCGCTTGTTAACGATTGGAAGAGTTGCTCATATTACTGGCGACCATAAACATGAAGGCAGAGGAAGTTGTCAGTATAGAAATAGATGTGTTAGAGGCTGTCCTTACGGTGCCTATTTTAGCAGCAACGCTTCTACATTGCCAGCGGCGGAAGCTACAGGCAACATGACTTTGAGACCAGATTCGATTGTACATGAAATCATCTATGACGACAGGCTAAAAAAAGCAATAGGCGTAAAAGTGATCGATGCTGAAACCAAGGAAACGCATGTTTTCACGGCGGATATCATCTTTTGTTGTGCTTCTGCAATTCCTTCAGCGTCCATCTTAATGCAATCCAAATCAGAGCGTTTCCCTAATGGATTGGGCAATGA
>JBARDR010000643.1:0-3202 GCA_049795335.1 Gelidibacter sp.
GCACGCCATTGACCAATCGCGGTTCGTTATAGTTTAAAGATTCGACCTGAATAGCGGCGCCCAAACGGTGTTTTAAAATCGCCTTCGAATCGGTTTGACACAGATAATGTTTCATGCCATGGCGCGCATGATCAGCATGGCCGTGAGAGATAATCGCATAATCAACAGGCAGCCAAGGGTCGAGATAGAACTTTCCAGGGATGCAGTAAATGCCTTTTTTTGTGAACCTAACGAGTTTCAATAGGAATTGGGTGTCTTATAAAGTTAATTAATATGGTTTATTAAAGCATAAAGATCCCGTGCTCAGCACAAGTTACTTTTAGAATCAGGCATTAAGACATATGATGTGGGGTTCAAATACCTCAAGAGATAAAAAACTCGAACCGAAGTCCGAGTTATAATAGGTAACTATGGTTTTAACCTTCCGACGTCCATCGTATCCGGTTGATTGCCAGTAACCGCACCAACGCCCATTTTTATCAAAGTGATCAGTTTGTTGTTTTTTGGATCCCAATAAAAGGCTTCGGTTGGTTTGACCGAAATCGCCGTAATATTTGGGTCATCTTTACCGTCAAACCACGCATCGTCTGTTTTACCGTACAAGTCGTCAATGATCTTTCGGTCCGTAGTAACGGTTGCCGTACCATAAACATTCAAAAATTGCATGCTACTTTTATCTGCATAAATAAGATGCAAATGGTTATCTGTGTTAATATTGGAATTGTGCGTGCTGTTCTTATTGCTCAAAAACCAAATATGTCCTTGATCGTCCACTTTTTTGGTACTCATCGGCACCATATGTAAGGGTGTTTCTTTAAGATTGGTCGCCATCATTGTGAAGTCGATATCTTCCGCCAAGTCTTTAATTTTCATTTTAGCGTCGTCGTTGTATAAATTTTCTCTGCTCATAATTTTTTTATTTATCTATAAAATTACTCAACAGGTGATTTAGGAACTAGTTCAATCCAAGAAAATTATAACTCATAACCCAAAATGCGAGCGCTTCTTTGAAACCCTTTTTTTTCAACACTTAATTGTTGCAAATGAGCTAATCCCTATTTTAAAAATTCCGTTAATTTATCCATCATTAAAATTGACAATTCATGGATACCAACAGATTATCAAAGAAAATAGAAGATATATTAAACCTCCAAGTAGCTAAAGAAGCTGAAGCGGCGCAGATTTTCCTCAGCTATGGCTGTTGGGCAGATGCTCAAGGTTATGGCGGGATCGGCAATTTCTTGTTCCGACATTCGGGCGAAGAGCGTAACCATATGATGAAAGTGATGCGATATATCATGCAACGCGGCGGCACGGTTAAAATAACGGCTATTAAAGAGCCCCCTGCCGATCCAACGAATTTGCAGGACTGTTTTGAAAAGACTTTCAAGCATGAAGTCGATAATACCACGGCCATCTACGAAATCGTTAACTTGGCACATCAAGAGGGCGATTGGGCCACGTTTAATTTTGCCCAATGGTTCGTGAAAGAACAAATTGAAGAAGAGAAATTAGTGATGGAATTATTGGATAAACTTAAAATCGCAGGCGGACCACGAGCAACGCACGAGTCCTTATTTAATTTGGATAAGTTTTTAGAGAATGCTCCCGATGAAGTGCCGTTGGCCCGGGATGCTTCGGTGGATAAGCCGGAGTAAGACTTTTGCCTAAATATAACAATTTATGAAACCCTCAATTTAGAGGGTTTTTTATGGTTATTGGCTTTGAAAATGAACTTGTTATATTGAGAAGTTTGGTGTTGTTCTGTAGGATTAAATAGTATATCTTGGTTGTATTAAAAAACTTCAAAAGGTATTTTATCTCATCATTATGATTTGAGATGAGAAAGATTGGTACTTGTATATAATAGTTAGGCATAATTAGAAAATGAACGAAGAATATAAAAATACAAATTGGTTAGAATTAATTAGGACTTTAAATATTCCTGATTGGTTAACTGATAATGTCGTTACAGCATTAGGGAAAGGAATTTATGGAATCATAACTTCCGCTTCCGAAATTCCAGTTGCTCATATAAAAAATAGAACTGAAAAAATAAAGTTGATTGGAGAAATCGAACGAGAATTTATTAAAAAATGCAGTCAACATCCATTAAATGAAATTGAATCTCATCCCGAATTAGCAAAACGTGCTTTAGAAAATTATGGGATAAAATTAATTGAAGAGCAATTTAATAAAGAACAACTCGCTCAAAAAACACTTGAATATTTAAAAACTCAAGAATTACCTAATCATAAACCTGAAAAACCACTAAGTCAAGATTGGTTGACTTCATTTTGGAATTTAGCCTCAACAAAATCGGAAGAGGATATTCAAAACATTCTGACTAAAATATTGAGTAATGAAATTATAAACCCTGGAACATTAAGTCTGCACACACTTCAGACTCTTTCAGTTCTTGACAGTAAAGTAGGTAACATTTTTGCGAAATTTTGTAATATGAGTTTTGATGATGGACGTTCAGCCTTCTTTATTCACCCAAATGTTTTTGCTTTTCAAAATATTGGAAAAACTGAAGAATTTGGATTTTCATTTGAAGATTTATTGGATTTAGATGGTGCAAATTTAATTCGTTCAGCAGAATCAATTCAATTAAATTTTTCAAAACCCGAGAACTATGTTGACGGAAAATATCAATATGACAATTTAGAATATTCTTCTTATAAAGCCAAATTAGATTTTTCTGGAGAACAATTGAACCTTATCTACTTTACACAAGCAGGAAAAGAATTGAGAAAATTGATACCAATGGAAATCAACAAAAAGTATACGGAAACTTTACAAAAAAGATTAGGAGAACGACTAATAATCGAGAAATAACTATGCCGCGTAAATATAATTGCTCGTTCTCGCCTACTTGGAAATTGCTTGCGCCAATTCGCTACGCTCGTGTCCTGCGGAATTTCCACAGGCTCGGTCAATTTTTGTTGTTTTAGGTGTTTATCCCACGCAACTATTATTACACATAAACAGTTGGCAACAAGCTAAAAAAATCTCGCAAATCAAGTGAAAATGTGTATTAAATTGATTATTTTGTATCTTTGATAAAAAGCTGAATAAAATGAATTTAGAAGCTCGTAAAATAGAATTTGTACAGGAATTTTTAAAACTTCAAAGTGAAGAAGCAATATCTCGTCTCGAAAAAATATTAATAAAAGAAAAGAAAGCTTCAGAAGCCCGC
>JBARDR010000644.1:0-3525 GCA_049795335.1 Gelidibacter sp.
CCCATAACAGGGCGATTAGCTCAGCTGGTTCAGAGCACCTCGTTTACACCGAGGGGGTCGGGGGTTCGAACCCCTCATCGCCCACTAAAGTTCATACATTGTATGGACTTTTTTTTATAAGTAGCCGGTCCATTAACTCAGCTGGTTCAGAGTGTCACGTCGACAACGTGGAAGTCACTGGTTCGAATCCAGTATGGACCACTTTTAATGTATTATTTTAAATCATATGATATGTAAGTATATGATTTTCTAGATAGATGCATTTTAGTGAATGTTAAATGATTTAATATCAAAGTATAGGTGACCTATTCGGTTGCCTCGAATTAGAATCCATTGGGAGGTTAATTCAATATTGCGCATGGTTTGACTTTCGTTTTTAATAAATATTAAAGAACGAACTCGGCGAACATCAAATTATCAATTACGTTCTGGCAGAACGTATCGAAAAAAACTCTGGCTATGTACCCTTATATGCCTGAGTGACTGCAGATGGCAAACGTTTAGAGATCAGTTTAGATAGAACCATCCCAATTAAATATTGGAGTAAAACTACAAAAAGAATGATCGGAAGATCGAACGAGAGCCAGCTCGTCAATGTCCATATTGAACACGTTTACTTTAAGCTACTGGAATGCCAAAGACAGTTAAACCTTGAGAAAGACTGTAACGGCTCACGCCATAAAAACCTATTACTATAGGGATAACAATAATCAAAAAACTTTAGTTGATTTAATAAGTCTAAATTGCTGACTTTTTATCAAAAAAAATATAATCACGACTATTTATCTAAAGCTGCAAGATTATAATTTCATTTTAAAATTTTAGACTTATCTAAAAAATCATAAAGCCGTAGACCATCACAATCCGATGGGAAATAATACGGTGAGGAATCACATCGAGATTTCGTAAAATGATAACCTTGGCTTATAAGTTGGTTTGGATTGAAAAGGAGGAAAAACTATTCTCATTGAGCGCCTTTGTTTTAAAAGGGATATGTTTGTGTTTGCATACTCCGCCGGATTAAAGTTACATCAATGCTGTTAGTTGGAGCCTTCGGATATTCTGCATGGCATAGAGGGTGAATTATGGATTATTAATAATAGGATTAGAACAGACAATCCTCTAAAATTTCCCATCCTACCAAAACACTGGAGCTGATAAACAACTATAAAAAGCTTTCAAAATCCTTGGTCAATGCAACCGTATTCCTAAAAATATAAAATCAAAAACTATATTCATATTTAAAAGAAATCGCAGGCCTCTGCGAAATAGGAAAGAATCTAACTTTCACTTCGCAAGCCATACCAAGATTATGCTTTTAATCGTTTAGGCGCTCCAAATAACAGGAACAGAATACTTTCCATTTTGTCTCCCACTTTGGAGCGCAATATAGAAAAAGCTTTTGTCATATGAGCTTCAACCGTTTTGAGTGAAACGTTTTTATATTCTGCAATTTCGATATTTGTAAGTCCATCTTGTTTGCTCAATAAAAAAGTCTCCTTATATTTTATGGGAAGATTCTGTATTTCTTGTTTAACGGTAATGATAAGGTTATCTAGAGATGATGAATCCTCTTCTTCTACTATCGCTGATAGCGCATCTATATATTTTTTCTCAAGAGGGAATAACGTTTTCTGTTTTCGGTATTGGTCAATAAATTCATTATAAACTGATTTATATAAAAAACTACTAATAGAGAAATCAGGATTCAGCCTATCACGTTTCTTCCAAGTTCTAACAAATACATTTTGAACAATATCTTCTGCGGTACTATGGTCGTGTATTAAAGAGTTTGCATAGACACACAATCTATGATGATAGTTATTCATCAAAAAGGAATATGCGCTCGCATTTCCTTCTTTGAGAGCCTCAATCAATTTTTTGTTATCCTTATATAGTTCCATTAAATGAAGAAGTCGTAATATCTTGTGAATAATGTTATGCAAAGTATAAAAAAAAGTGGATAAAAAGTTAGGGTATGGGATAATTGGAACGTATTAAAGGAAATTTGTCATCAATATGATTACCCCAGAAATCGAAAATCTGATTATAAAATACCTTACCAACCAATCTTCAGCGTCTGAATTGGAAGCATTGGAAGAATGGCTGAACGATGCCCACAATGAGGAAGTTTTTAAAAGTTACGTTAAAGTGAATTTTGCCATAGACCAAATTATGCAATCCTTTGATATAAAGCGCTCCAAAAAACATCTTCTGAATGTGATTGAAAAGGAAAAAAAGGTCTTTCGGTCGCAGTTCTTTTATAGAATAACTAAGTATGCCGCTGGCGCAGCAGTTGTTGTTGGTGTATTGGCTACGACATACTTTTTCAAAGACAATTTATTCAATAATCCGATAGAGGAAAATCCGACGGTTGTAAACTCCGTTAATATTGGTTCAGACAAAGCGACCTTAACTTTGGGAGACGGAACGACCGTAGCTTTGGAAAAAGGTACGACCTACTCCATAAAGAATGTCAAAAGTGATGGAGAGAAGATTGTTTATGCCGTTGACAATCAAAATAACGAAGAAGTTGTATACAACTTTTTAACCATTCCAAGAGGAGGTCAGTTTTTTGTCCAATTATCCGATGACACCAAGGTTTGGTTGAATTCAGAAACCAAGTTTAAATACCCTGTTAATTTTGTTGAAGGAAAGCCTCGCAATGTTGAATTAGTCTATGGCGAGGCTTACTTTGAGGTATCTCCAAGCACCCAAAACCAAGGTTCTAGGTTCTACGTCAATTTAAGAGGTCAGAGCGTTGAAGTTCTTGGAACACAATTTAATGTAAAAGCGTATCAAGACGAAACATCGACTTATACAACCTTGGTTGAAGGGAAAATTGTAATCAATGCCAATGATCAAAAAGATGTACTGAAACCTAATCAGCAAGCTATTGTAATTCAAGGGGTTGATGGTGTTTCTATTAAAACAGTGGATGTTTATAATGAGATTTCCTGGAAAGATGGAATCTTCAGTTTTAAGGGCAAATCACTCAAAGACCTGATGAAAGTTTTGATCAGATGGTATGATGTGGATGTAGTGTTTGAAAACAAATCACTCGAAGCGATGAACTTTAAAGGAGTTTTGGATAAAAACCAAACAATTGAGGAAATTCTTGAATCTATAATGAGCGCTAGCGAAATAACCAGCTATGAAATAAAAAACAAGACAATTTATATAAATTAAAAAAAAGGGAATAAAGATTAGACCGTCGAAAGCATAATTCTCCATTCCCAAATTCATTACTAATCAATTAAATGTTTAACCGAAATAATTATGCAAATTTATGGAAATTAACTTAACGACCGTTTTTTTCACTTTTAGAAAAAAGCCTTTACTCAACATTATGAGATTTTTTGTGTTTTTATGCAGCCTCACAGCTTTTAGTTTTACACCGACATCTATTTTGTCGCAAAACGCAAAAGTGACTATTGATATGGACAAAACCGTCACAGTAGATGAGGTTTTTGATTTGATAATGGCACAAACGGATTATAAATTCGTCTATCAAGAAGGCATTTT
>JBARDR010000645.1:0-2595 GCA_049795335.1 Gelidibacter sp.
ATAATATTGGTTTACAGATTTTTAAATGTACTAATTCCTAATGGAAATTTTTAGGAAAATCATTTCCACAACCTTTCCAATCCTTTTCCAACAGTTTCAACACTAAAGTTATTCATTTGTTCCAGAATTGATTGCCTTACCCGCAATGAGGCGTGCGAAAATTAATTCAAATATGGAGTAGCAATTCGAAAATGTATTGCCAATGGGAAATAACTATACATCCTAGAATTTGCGCTCCATCTTCCCAAAATGCGAGAAAGACGTCTTCTCACAATTTTTGCTTACAGATAAATGATTACGGCATTTGAGACTCTCTCAAACGGCCAAACTTTTGTTCAATTTTAAAACATTTCAAAATGAAAAAAATATATCTAATCTTGTTTACGGTTATCCTCAATACAGCACTCTCTTCATGCACACCTGAAAGTATGAACGATGATAGCCTAGTTCCCCAATCCTGTTGTGGTGACGATGGAGAAATAGTCCCTCCCCCACCGCCTCCTAAGGAAGGGTTTTAGTAGGATGTCTTAAAAACTAAAATTAATAGTATTTTAGAGGAATGAAATTAATAAAATATTCATTCCTCTTTATATGTTTGACATTCAAGATAGTTATCATCTTTAATGTACAGACAGCATATTCACAACAGCCCACTGATAGTATAGTGTATTATATAGGCTTGATCAACCATCCCCAAAGCGGTGATGATCTTATCAAATCCTATAATTTTTTCACTAAGGAAAAAAACAATGCCGTGAAAGTTAATGACTCGGTCAACATGATTTTTGATCTGTTCCAAATGGCAAGAATTGAATATAAAGGTGGTTTCTATAGTAAAAGTGAAGCATCTGCAGTAAGTGCACTTAAAGTACTGGACAAAGTCAAAGAAACACCCTATAATACGCACTTAAGAACCTCGCTGTTTACCCACTTGGGTATCCTTTACAGAGAGCAAAAAAATAAGGTTAAAGCACTGGAACTCTACGAAAAAGCATTAGTAACCGCTAAATCCCCTGAGGACAGCGTTAAGCTCTATAATAATAAATCCAATGCCCATAAAGACATTAACGATTACGAGACCGCAAAAATCGAATTATCCAAAGCTTATGAACTTATCCCAAGAATCACGGATACCTCAACGATTGCCTTGGTATTAGACAACTTAGGTTTTATCAAGTACAAATTAAAAGAGCCTGACGCTTTACCGTTAATGATGAACGCTCTAAAACTGAGAATGCACTCAAAAAACCAAACCAAGGCCTATCCGAGCTACAAAAATTTAGCCAACTATTTCTACGATACAGATCCCATTAAAGCAAGGAGCTACGCACTCAAAGCCTATGATATTGCCACGACCCTCAACAGTGCCTCCTACAGAATGGATGCTTTGTCCTTGCTTATGGAATTTAGTAATGATGACTATGCAAAAGCTTACCAACAAATAAGTGACAGCATCTACAAAGCAGAAAAATTTCAGGAAAATGAATTCTCTCTAATGAAATATGACCTCTCCGAAAAGGAACGCGAAGCGCAGGAAAGCGAATTGGTCTCACAAAAGGAAAAAACCAACAGGCAGTTCTATCAGTTTTTGACAGTTCTAATCGTCGTGATTGCTTTCGGACTATATCGGATCCTAAAAACCCAGCACAAAAAGGACAACCTCCAAAAAGTATATGATACCGAAACACGAATTTCAAAAAAGGTCCATGATGATGTTGCGAACAACGTTTTTCAGGTGATGACAAAATTACAGCACCAAAATGCTAGTGAAGACGTTTTGGATGATTTGGACGACATTTATAAAAAGACACGGGACATTTCAAAGGAACACAGTGTTATGGATTTTGATGATAAGTTTGAGAATATTTTAGGCGATTTACTTATGAGCTATAGAAACAATACCACAAACATCATGGCCAAGGATATCTCAAAAATCAAGTGGGCATCCATTTCAAATGTTAAAAGAGAAACCATCTACAAAGTACTTCAAGAACTCTTGATCAACATGACAAAACACAGCCAGGCTACATTGGCCGTGATATCCTTCGATGATATACAGAACAAAATAGTTATAACGTATAAAGACAATGGTATGGGGTGTACCCTTGTTAAAAATACAGGTCTGCAAAATGTGGAAAACCGTATTAGTGCAATGAAGGGAACCGTTATTTTTGAATCTGTGATTAATAGCGGCTTTAAGGCTACAATAAAAGTATAAGGATGTTCAAAAAAGTTTTAATTATTGATGATCATGATGATATAAACAACGGGGTAACCAACGTTCTCAATGATTTTGGTATTTCAAGAATAGACAAAGCACAATATTGTGATGACGCTTTTTTAAAAATAAAGAAGGCCAGTTTAGATAAAGACGGTTATGATTTAATTATAACGGATTTATCATTCAAAAAAGATTACCGCGACTGCAAGTTAAAATCTGGAGAAGAATTGATTGCCGCTGTAAAGCTGGAAGACGCTCAAACACCCATTATCGTCTATTCGATGGACAACCGTCTGCAAAAAGTACGGCGCCTCATCAATGGGCATCAAATCAATGCTTACGTCTGCAAAGATAGAAGAGGGTCGGCAGAGTTA
>JBARDR010000646.1:0-2408 GCA_049795335.1 Gelidibacter sp.
CCGCAAAACGTACCAAAAACGCCATACTTGTCTAAATGTATGGCTTGGGCGACTTCTTTTGCATTTACTAATCCTGTTTCCGGCTGTTTGGTCATGGCTACAAACCTAATCAATTTTTTTAATAAAATAGTGGTGCGACTGACATCAAAAGCGACATGTTTCAGAACACCAATCTGGCATTTTTTTTATTGTGTTACCATTTGCATGGTTTCTTGCGTTAACTGCTTTAACAACACATCCTTATTCTCTTCCAATTGGGCTATGGCCTCCAAGTTATAATGACGTATGGTATACAAGGAGACATTTTCATGACAGGTTACCTTAAATTTAGCCTTTAAATGATGTAAAAGATCGGGTAGATTATTATAGCTGTTTTCTATACAAACGGAAAAGCTAATCGCCGAATTTTGAATGACAGCCACTTTCATTTTATACAAATGTAGCAGTCTGAAAATCTCGCTGATATTCTCCTCAACGATATAAGAAAAATCCAAGGAGGACAAAGAAATCAAAACCTGATCTTTTTTGACAATAAAACAGGGAATCATCGGTTCAATCCCTATGCCCTTTGCCACTAAGGTACCTGGATCTTCGGGATGGTTGAAAGATTTCACAAAAAGTGGAATTTCCTTTTGTTGCAACGGTTGCAAAGTTTTTGGATGGATGACGGAAGCACCATAGAACGCCAATTCAATAGCTTCACGATACGAAATTCTATTCAGCAATTGTGCATTTTCAAAATAACGGGGATCGGCATTTAAAACGCCCGGAACATCTTTCCAAATCGTCACATTTGCAGCATTTAAGCAATAGGCAAAAATGGCAGCCGTATAATCACTGCCTTCTCGACCTAAAGTAGTCGTGAAATTGTTGGCATCACTTCCCAAAAAACCCTGAGTTAGATTCAAAACAGAGGTATTGAATTTAGAAGTGATGGCCATTTGCGTTGCTTCCCAATCCACATTGGCACGTCGGTAATAATTATCTGTTTTGATACACTCACGAACGTCTAGCCAATTGCTGGTAATACCAACTAAATTGAGATATTCATTAATAATTACCGTAGAGACGAATTCGCCGTAACCTATCACTTGATCGTACACAAAGTTATAATCTGGCGATTTATTCCGGTCAAAAAAGCTTTTCAACTCCTCAAATAAAAATGCTGTTTTTTTAAAAACAGGATGAGATTCCTCAAAAAGATCTACTAAAATAGCATCATGGTAGGTTTTGACATGTCGCAGCGAGCTCTGTAATTCACTTTTATTATGGAAGTAATTCCCAACAACCGTTTCTAAGGCATTGGTCGTTTTTCCCATAGCCGAAACGACAATCAGCGTGTTTTCGAAACCTACTTTTCTTAAAACCTGTTCCAAGTTTCTTACGCCCAAAGCATCTTTAACAGATGCGCCTCCAAACTTAAATACGTGCATCTTTTAATTTAGCTATATAGTTTTTTATTCCGGTTTCGGTCAAGTGCACCACATCCCAATCGCGTTTGACATCCGCACCCTTCTTTTCATAAAATTCGATGGCAGACTCATTCCAATCTAACACGTCCCAACAAATTCGTTTGACGCCTAACTGATGACCGTATTGCACCACCTCATCCAAAAGCGCTGTTCCCAAGCCACTTCCTCGCATTTTTTCGCTCACGATCAAATCTTCCAAATGCAAAATCTTACCTTTCCAAGTAGAATATCGGCTATAAACCAGCGCAATCCCTTCTACTTTACCGTCAACTTCAGCCACAAAACATTCAAAAGCAGGCTGCGCGCCAAAGCCATCGTTTTGCAAATCAGAAACTGTGATTTCAACCGCATCGGGTTCCTTTTCAAATACTGCCAATTCGGTAATCAAATCAAGCACTTGCGGCATATCCTCCGGAACTGCCCATCTTATTTTCAAATCCATCATAAAAAAAATTGTGTTCAAAGATAACGCAAACTGTAAAAATTAAAGCCGTTAAAGTTTAACGAAAACGTTGTAGTTCGTTAAAAAAAGCGATATTTGCAAAAACAAATCCAAAATACTTCATGTTTCGAAAGCATCAAACCTTAGGTGAATTTATCATTGAAAACCAAGCGTCTTTTAAATATTCTTCAGGAGAACTCTCCAGCCTTATTAACTCTATCCGACTAGCTGCTAAAGTGGTTAATTACGAGGTCAACAAAGCGGGACTCGTCGATATCATTGGCACTGTCGGCGATGTTAATATTCAAGGTGAAGATCAGCAAAAATTGGATGTTTACGCCAATGAAAAGTTCATCCAAACCATGACCAATAGAAATATTGTGTGTGGGATTGCCAGTGAAGAGGAAGAAGATTTTATCGCTATTAATAGTCAGGACGAAAAATTTCAGAATAAATATGTAGTGCTTATTGATCCTTTAGATGGCTCATCCAAC
>JBARDR010000647.1:0-1958 GCA_049795335.1 Gelidibacter sp.
TTGCCTTCAGTTTCTGCCTCATGTAAAAGTGCCAAGCCTTATCATCAACGCCTTGAACGATTCGTTTTTAACCCCGGAGTGTTTCCCTGTAAAAGCCGCCAAAAACAATCCCAATCTGTATTTAGAAATGCCACAATATGGAGGTCATGTCGGCTTTATTCAACGTGGCGGGTTTTATTATAATGAGAAACGGGCTTTGGAGTTTGTAAAGGAAATTAGTAAATAAGAATTAAAATTTCTCGCAGAGGCGAGGAGTCGCAGAGAAAAAAGGAATTAGGGATTTTGTGTTAGGGTTTAATAGGAGCACAGTATATTCAAAAATTCTCCGTGAACCGCAGTGAGCCTTCGTGAAATCTCCGCGTAGCTCTGTGTAATAATCAGCGTCCTCAGCGTTCTAACTAAAAGCCTCCGGAAACCCTTCTAGTATCAAATCCCAAAGTAATGGCAAAACGAAATACACAAACAAAGTCAAAACAATAATCGATATAATATTCATCATAAACCCTTTGCTGACCATATCCGGAATCCGCAGGTAACCAGACCCAAAAACTACCGCATTAGGAGGCGTTGCCACCGGTAACATAAATGCGCAAGATGCCGCCACCGCAGCCCCGACCATTAAAATAAACGGATGGATATCGACGGTCATTGCCATCGGCGCCAATACAGGTAATAACATCGCCGTGGTGGCCAAATTAGAAGTGATTTCAGTTAAAAAGTTGACCGCTGTAATAAGCATTAAAATCAGAAGAAAAGTCGATAGGCCTGCAAAAGTAGTCATTTGATTTCCTAACCAAACTGCTAGGCCGCTCGTTTCAAATCCGCTGGCTATGGCCATCCCACCTCCGAATAGTAAAATAATACCCCAAGGCAGTTTAACAGCATCTTCCCAAGCCATTAATTTGTGTTGTTTGTCTTTTGATGAAATAAGAAACAATACAATTGCAAAAATGATGGCAATAATCGTATCATCCAATTTTGGAATTAATTTATCAAAAAGAAGTGAACGCGTAATCCAAAAGAAGGCGGTGGTGCCAAAAATAATAGCCACCATTTTTTCTTCATAAGTGATTTTTCCTAAGGATTTTAATAAGCGTTTGATTTCCGCTTTGCCTCCTGGAAATTCCTTTTGTTCAAATTTGAAGGCATAAGTGGTCAAGTATTTCCAACAGATTAAAAGCAATAGTACGGAGATTGGAAATCCAAAAATAAACCATTGTAAAAAGGTAATTTCATAACCATAGGTATTTAAGACCACGCCCGCCAAAACTAAGTTGGGAGGCGTCCCAATCAAGGTTGCAATCCCACCTATAGAAGCACTATATGCAATGGCGAGCATGAGCGCTTTTCCAAACAAATGTGTTTCGTTTTCAATTGTATTCGGATTATCCTTGAGTTGTGTGATGATTGCGATACCGATGGGCAACATCATCACAGCAGTGGCCGTATTGGAAATCCACATGCTCAAAAATGCGGTCGCTACCATAAACCCGAGAATTATTTTTTTGATGTCGGAGCCAATTACATTGATGATATTGAGCGCAATTCGTTTATGAAGGTTCCATTTCTCGATCGCAATGGCGATGATAAAACCGCCCATATATAAAAAAATGTATTTATGACCGAAAGACTCCGTCGTCGTTCCCAAATCCAATCCTCCAGATAATGGAAACAGCACAATCGGCAACAAAGCGGTAACTGCAATCGGAATCGCTTCGGTAATCCACCAAAGGGCTATCCATGCTGTGGATGCCATAATAGCTCTGGCTTCTGGAGATAGTCCCTCAGGCTTAAAAAACAATAAAATCAGAATAAATGATAGAGGTCCTAGGATGAAACCAATGCGTTTAATGTTGTTCATATTGTTGGGTTGAAGCGACTAAGATATGATTTTTTGATATCCATCAGGGAAATTTTTGAGTATTCACATAAATGTATACGTTATGCGGTTTTAAGGA
>JBARDR010000648.1:0-1591 GCA_049795335.1 Gelidibacter sp.
TCCATTCAACGCTTTAGCATCTTTTGAATTCATTCCTTCCGTACTTAAAAACTGATGAACTTTAACCCGCATTTTTCCAGGTCCACCACTAAAAAACACATAAGAAAAACGATTTTTATTATCTACAAAAGTCATTGGAATTATTGGGATTTGATGACTGATGGCCAATCTGAAAGCACCATCCTTAAATTCGTCCAAAATAACGTCCTCATGTGGCACGCCTCCTTCGGGAAAAATACAGATACTTAAACCTTGATTGAGGCGTTTCTGAGCTCTGAAAAATACCGCCTTTCTACTTTTTTCCGAACTTCTGTCCACTAAAATACAGGTGCGTTTATAGAAAAATCCGAAAATGGGAAATTTAGCCAGTTCCGCCTTCCCCACAAACACAAACGGATTTTTGGCCGTTACCAACATCAACATAATGTCAGCCATTGACGTATGATTGGCGATAAACATATAGCTTTTGCTGGGTTTAGGGATTTGTTCTTTTTTTATGATCCATCTAAAACCCATTCCGATTAAGATGATTTTTGCCCATAAACGTGCCATTTTGAAGAAATAAGGATACCACTCTTCTTTTAGAATAGAGATCACTAAAATTGGAAATAATATGATAATTGGTACGATTACTAAAATGTAAAACCAAATGCGGTATAATATCCAGAGTGGGTATTTGAAAATTTTCATCCGTCCAAAACTAATTAATTTTTTTGAGCTATTTCTTGAAATAATCACATTTGCTTTTATTAAACTAAAGTGAGTTATGCCTATAGACTGATGCGCCATATCCTCTCGACAAACGCACTGTCAGGCCCTGTCAAACAAGGTCCTGTCATATATTTTTAAAACAGATCGAAAGTTTGTTAAATTCGTGAAAATTATAATGGAAATTTTGAACCATTATTTTCCGAGCACAAATAAATTCGTGAAAACTCGTGAAATTCTTATCAAAATTCTTAGAAGCTAAAATAATATTAGCCTCGCTGAAATTAAAGGATTTCTGCATTCACTTTGACAAGCTCATTTTCCACGCAGGAATTAAACAGGGTATGACGATAATCTTACCCGACTAAAACCTGTTAAATTAATTGAGCTATCACTTCAAAAAAATTACCTTTGCCAATATTGAAATTTGTTTAATTAAAAGAGATCCTGCCTTCGCAGGGAATGATATGGCAAGAATACTCACAGGCATACAAAGTACAGGCACCCCACATTTAGGAAATCTTTTGGGCGCAATCATTCCAGCAATCGAAATGACGAATGACAGCAATAATAATTCATTTTTGTTTATTGCGGATATGCATTCTCTAACCCAGATTAAAGACGCTGAAACCTTACGACACAATACACATAGTGTTGCGGCAACTTGGCTAGCCTTTGGTTTGGATATTGAAAAAGTGGTGTTCTACCGTCAAAGTGATATCCCTCAAACTACGGAGCTCTCTTGGTATTTGAGTTGCTTTTTTCCATACCAACGCTTGACTTTAGCGCATGGCTTCAAGGATAAAGCAGACCGTCTTGAGGATGTCAATGCTGGCTTATTTACCTACCCGATGTTAATGGCCGCAGATATTTTATTGTATGA
>JBARDR010000649.1:0-3382 GCA_049795335.1 Gelidibacter sp.
GCCTATCACTATAGAGTTGTACCCTTTGAGTTAGATAACGGCACCATGATTTTTATGTCGGAACATCCTACAGAGGTTCTAAGGCAGGAATTAAAAATTATTCTTAACCAAAATATTGAACTTGTAACCGAAACTTCAGAGAACATTGAAAATTATCTGTCTACTAATTTTAGAAAGCGCAATGTCCTTGTAACGGAGAATCTTCACTTCTCAAATGATTTTCTGGAAAAACTACTTATGAACGCCAAGGATATCGGGAGTAGCGATATCCATTTTGAACCTTACGAACATAAATGCAGAGCGCGCTTTAGATTGGATGGCAAACTGAAAGAATATTATGTGATTTCGTTGGACGAATATCCCGTGATTGTCAACAAACTCAAAATAAAAGCTGGACTTGACATCTCCGAAAAACGATTGCCACAGGACGGCCGTATTACCGTAAAAAACGGCCTGGATGAATTTGATATTCGTGTTTCATCCCTACCAACGCTGCATGGCGAGAAAATTGTACTACGTATCTTGAGCAAAGATGCCAATCATATCGTTTTGGACGACTTGGGTTTTACCCCCCAAGAATTAAAAACCTACAAAGAGACCATAAAAAAACCAAATGGTATCGTATTGATTTCAGGCCCTACAGGCTCAGGTAAAACAACAACACTTTACGCAACCTTAAAATTATTGAACACCGACAACACCAACATACTTACTATTGAGGATCCTATTGAATATACTCTGGAAGGTGTGAACCAGGTACAGTTAAAGGAAAACATAGGTCTGGATTTCGCTAGCACTCTGCGAACGTTTTTAAGACAGGATCCGGACATTATTATGGTTGGAGAAATACGCGATGTCAAGACTGCAAATATGGCCATAAGAGCAGCATTAACAGGACATTTGGTGCTCTCTACTATTCACACCAATTCTGCCTGGGCAACCATCTCACGCTTAATTGACATGGGTGTTCCGGCATTTTTGATTGCCAGCACCCTAAATGTGAGTGTTGCACAGCGCTTAGTCAGAAAATTATGTAATAGTTGCAAAAAAGAAACAGTCATTTCCCAGGATATATTTCCATCGCATTTTATTATTCCGAAAGACATGAAAACACATTTTGTGGCTGTTGGCTGCTCTGAGTGCTACCATACGGGATATAATGGACGCAAAGCCATCTATGAGATTATTCCTATCAATAAAACATTAGTCAACCATATTAAAAATAATGCCTTGGAAATAGATAACTACCTAATTGAACACAATGTTAAAACATTGAAAATAAACGCCATCAACCTAGTTCGTGAAGGCATGACCTCCATTGACGAGATCTATGCATTGCTATCTGATTAAGCTCTAAAAAAAATATTTCCAACCAGGGAAATCTATTATATGAAGAAATTTTTACTTATTGTCGTGTTGCTGACATTCACCCTTGGATTCTCCCAAAAGGAAGACCACAGAATCTTAAACATTAGAAATCAACTTGATTTATTATCAACGGATAATGTCGGGCTTTCAGAAAATTTCAAGTCTGAAATTCAGGTCAACAATATCACTTTAGGAAATTTCTTGATTGCCCTATCGGATATCCACAAGGTAAACATCAACATTGACCCTGCCCTGAACAGCATTACTTTAACCAATAATTTCTCCAATGTTGTTGTAGCAGATTTATTGTTGTTTTTATGCAAGGAATACAGTTTAAGCATTGACTTTACTGGGAATATCCTGTCAATAAAACCGTATCAAGCCCCATTTGAAATTCCTAAAAAAAAAATAATCCCCATTGCATACGACCCAAACGATAACTCTATTTCCATGGACATCCAAGGAGACAAGCTCTATGATGTATTCAAACGTATAATGGATGAAAGTGGAAAAAACCTGGTATTCACACCTGATATAGAAAATATCATGTTGACGTTATATCTTCAAAACGTGCCGTTTGATGTTGCTATGGATAAAATGGCATTGGCCAACAATCTGTATATGGAGAAAACCAAGGACAATTTTTTTCTTTTTGAAGGAAACGCTACTAAAGTAACAGAGTCAAGCTACAATTCACAACCTCAAGTGCAGCGTCCCGCAAGAAAACGAAACTCCAATTTCTTCTTTAAAGTATTGGAATCGAACTCAAAACTTCTGGAGGTCGATTTTGTGAATACACCGGTTTCGGATATTATTACAGATATTGGAAATGAACTGAAAATAGATATTTTCACGGCCACCCCTTTGGACAATGCTGGCACGGCGTCATTTCGCGCAAAATCAATCTCTTTTGATGATCTTTTGATAAAGATTTTTGAAACGCATACAGTACCCATGACGGCTCAGATCACTCCATCAAACCCAAATATAAACGGTCAAACATCAAATTCACAAGAACGCTTCACTTTTAAAAAAGACAACGACATATATTTTTTCGGTACGGAAAAACAGCTCAGTGTTAGAAAAGTAGAGGCCATCCATTTGCAATACCGCTCCGTGGAACTATTATCGGATCCTTCAGGAGATAGATATAGTGGGCTCAGTTCAAATAGAAACTTTAACAATTCAAATTCCGGTTATTCGAATTATAACAATCAATTTGACAGTACTCCGAACCGTATACCGAACCAAACACCGCCAAGAAACACAAGTTCCTATACTTCTGAGAACGCTACAAAAAGCGACCTTTTGGTCATTGTCCCGGAAGACATCAAGCAGGATCTGGATTTTAAAATTGATCACGAGCTCAACAGCATTTATGTGAACGGCCCAAGTGCCAAAATAGAACGCTTTAAGCAATTTGTGAAGCAAATTGACAAAGCAGTTCCTGTTGTTTTAATTGAAGTCATGATTATTGAGATCAATAAAGGTTCAACTGTTGAAACAGGTGTCACTTGGGGAATTGGCGAGAACCCCGAGGTCACCAAAGGCCATATTTTTCCTGAAACCAACCTCACGCTCGGAGCCCATACGGTAAATAAAATTATTGGGAGCTTTAATGATTTTGGGAGTTTCAATATAGGCAAAGTTGTGCCCAACTTTTTCGCGACTATCAAGGCAATGGAAGCCAATGGTGATCTGAAAATAAGGTCCACGCCAAAACTTGCGACCCTCAATGGCCATAGAGCTACCTTTTCAAATGGACAAACCTCCTATTATACCGTTACTCAAAGAAATATTTATGGAACTGATAATCCACAAACTTCAGAAATCACCAACTATGTACCGATTGATGTAGAGCTTGGTCTGACAATAAAACCTTTGGTATCGGGCAATGGCCAAGTGACATTGGACATTTATGTCGTACAATCGAGTTTTGGTCAACGGATAGATAAAAATGCCCCTCCAGATATCAACTCCCGTAATTTCAGTTCCATTATCAGGATGCAGGATC
>JBARDR010000650.1:0-4578 GCA_049795335.1 Gelidibacter sp.
CCCTCATGTTTTCTTTTATCATTCAGCGGTGCAAATATACAATTTAATTATTGATTTATCCAAAGCATCTAAAGTCGATTTTTATTATTAGATTTAACTTTAACAAACAATTTACACTTCTATGAAAAAAATACTTGTCCCCACAGACTTCTCAGAACAAGCCGAAAACGCCTTAAAAGTCGCCGTTCAACTGGCAAAAAAATACGATTCTGAAATATATTTACTGCACATGCTCGAGCTGCCAATGCAAGACTTCGATGTAATGAACACCCCTAGCGTTTTGCCCGAAGCCATGTTTTTTATAAAGTTGGCACAACAACGCTTTGAGACCATGCTCGCCCAAGATTATCTTAAAGGCGTTAAGGTACATGATATTGTAAAAAACTATCCATCCTTTAGCGGCATTATTGATACCTGTCATGAACATGACGTCGACCTCATTGTCATGGGATCCTATGGCGCCACCGGCTTTAAGGAAATGTTCGTAGGCTCAAATGCAGAAAAAGTGGTGCGCACATCAGATATTCCGGTTTTGGTCATCAAAAGTAACCATGCCGAATTTTCTATCGATCGCTTTGTCTTTGCTTCAGATTTCAAAAAAGACAATAAAGACACCTACAGACAAGCTATAGAATTTGCCAAAGCATTTGGCGCTAAGATGTATTTATTGATGGTCAACACCGCCAATAACTTTATTTCAACCTCAGAAGCCAACCAACGGATCCATGAGTTCATTAAAGATTATGACTTTAAGGATTACTCCATCCATATCTATAATGATGAAACCATTGAAATTGGCGTTTTAAATTTCGCCAAAGAAATTGACGCCGATTTAATTGGGATCAGTACCCATGGCCGTCAAGGGATTGCCCATTTTTTCAACGGTAGCATTGGAGAGGATGTGGTCAATCATGCAAAACGACCTGTGATCACGTTTAAGATTTAATTAGAAACTAAACCGCTTTGCTGTTAGAATCAAGACCAATCATCACAAAAAAATCCCGGTTATTTTCATAAACGGGATTTTTAATTCCTGTCGAACTATTTTAAGGCTTACTTCGAATACTGGACAATAACGATTCCATCCAAGCAATCCCGTTAAAAACAAAAATCCCGACTTATTGCTAAATCGGGATTTTAATACTTGTTGGCCTACTAGGGCTCGAACCTAGACTCTTCTGGACCAAAACCAGACGTGTTGCCAGTTACACCATAGGCCAATCTCTAATTGAGGATGCAAATTTACTACAAACTTCTATTTTTGCAAACATTTTGTGAAGAAAAACATGGAATAAAACATTTTTTATTTTTTTAATCCCTTTTTGCTTGATAATGAGCGCTCCAAAGATTTGAATGTTTTTCAAAATACTTAACGTTTACTTAAAAATTTCCCCGCCTTATATAATTATTGCTAAATTCGCCTCACTAATTCAACAATAAGTCTATGAATCATTTCAACTTCAAGAAATGGAATACCATTTTAGGTTGGTTTGCCTTTGCAATTGCATTCACCGTTTACGCTCTTACCATTGAACCCACTGTTAGTTTCTGGGATGCAGGAGAATACATACTGACCTCGGCAAAACTTCAAGTAGGGCATCCACCAGGAGCACCATTATTTCAAATGCTTGGTGCCTTCTTCTCCATGTTTGCCTTAGAACCTACGCAAATTGGCGCGATGTTGAACATGATGAGCGGCGCCGCAAGTGCCTTCACTATTTTATTCATGTTTTGGACCATTACGTTGCTCCTTAAAAAGCTCGTTAAATCTGAAGAAGAATTTACTGATTCCAAAAAAATAGCCATCCTTGGTAGCGGACTTGTAGGAAGTTTAGCATTTACATTTACAGATTCCTTTTGGTTTAACGCTGTTGAAACCGAGGTTTACGCAATGGCTACCCTAATCATGGCGGTCATGTTTTGGTTGGCTTTACGCTGGGAACAGGATATGGATACCCCACGCGGTAACCGTTGGTTAATTTTAATTGCCTTCGTGATTGGATTATCATTTGGCGTCCACTTTATGGGACTTTTGACCATTCCTGCAATGGGCTTGATTTACTTCTTTAAGAATTATAAAACGGTAAACATTACTAATTTTATCGTGGCGAACGTAATATCTGCGGCCATCTTATTGTTTATTTTTAAATTGTTACTTCCAAATGCGCTAAAAATATTTAGTGCTTCAGAAATATTCTTCGTGAACAGCCTTGGCATGCCATTTAACTCTGGAACGATCATCGCCTTTATCATTGTGGTCGCTGCTTTCTATTTCGGATTAAAATACACACGCGATCATCAAAAACACATGGCAAACACTTTGGTGCTTTGTTTAATGTTCATTTTTATTGGATTTTCATGTTGGCTCATGCTTCCCATTAGAGCGAATGCCAATGTTGTCATTAATGAAAACGATCCTTCTGACGCCCGCGAACTTTTAGCGTATTACAATCTGGAACAATATCCTGAGACGCACTTGTTTTATGGTCCATTATTCACTGAACAATATACAGGTCTTGACGAAAACCAACCTTATGTGGATGACAAACCTAATTATGAAAAGGATGTTGAAGCAGGCAAATACTTGATTGTCAATGACTATAAAAACGCAAAACAAAACTTTAATTCAGAGCAAGCGGCCATTTTACCGAGAATGTGGAGCGGTGACAACGCAGAGAATTATATGATGTTTACCGGCTTGTTAGATTTTAAAGTCAAGCGAGAATATCAATCGGAACCGCAAGTTACCGACATGGTCGCTAGTTTTAGAGCCAGCGTAAGAGAAGGCCAAGTGGATTATAGTGACTATAACAAGTTTCTAAAACAATTTGGTCAATACCTTGATATTGAAAAACCGACCCTACTCCAAAACTTTGGTTATATGATTGAATACCAATTTGGGTATATGTATTGGCGTTATTTTATGTGGAATTTTGTCGGACGTCAAAATGACATTCAAGGAAAATATGACGACTTAAATGGGAATTGGATCAGCGGCATCAATCCTATTGACTCTTGGCATCTTAATATGTCTCAAGACAATTTGCCAAGTGATGTTTTAAACAACAAAGCGCGAAATACCTATTACTTCCTGCCGCTTATTTTAGGACTGATTGGCTTCCTGTTTTTGATTGGAAGGGATAAAAAAATGTTTTGGACCTTATTGGTGTTTTTCCTGATGACCGGATTAGCGATTCAGTTTTACACGAACGTGCGTCCTTTTGAACCACGAGAACGTGATTATTCCGTAGTCGGATCATTTTATGTGTTTGCCATATGGATCGGCTTTGGTGTGTATGCAATTTTTGATGCCCTTCGAAAATACACCGGGTCAAAATTCCTTCCGCATGCCGTAACTTTGGCGTGTTTGGTTTTAGTCCCTGGAATATTGGCGGCGCAAAACTGGGACGATCATGACCGTTCGGGTAGAAAAACAGCACATGCCATGGCTATTAAATACCTGGAATCCTGTGCTCCCAATGCCATTCTTTTTACTATTGGAGACAACGACACGTTCCCATTGTGGTATGCCCAAGAAATTGAAGGCATCCGCCGCGATGTCAGAGTGATCAACACAAGTCTTTTCCAAACAGACTGGTATATTGATCAAATGAAACGCAAAGCGTACGACAGTGACCCTATTCCGTCACAATTGACGCATGCGCAATACCGCTACGGAACACGGGATTATATTGTAGAAAAGGAAATCACCAAAGACACTTTGAGCATTAAGGATTTTATGGATTTTGTCAGTAGTGATAATCCACGAACAAAACTCAAATATGCTTTACAGCAGGAAGGCAGAGACATTAGCAGTTATCCTTCAAACATGTTGAACTCAAACTACTATCCTACAAAATTCGTCCGGATTCCTGTCGATAAAGCTTCAGTTTTGAAACATGGGATCGTCAAAGAAAAGGATGCTGATAAAATCGTGGATGACATTGTCATTCAAATCAAAGGCAGCGCCTTATATAAAAACCGTTTGCTGATGCTAGATATTGTTGCCAACAATAATTGGGAGCGCCCAATTTATTTTACAGGAGGAAGCTTTGGAGATGATGATTATATCTGGATGAAAGACTACCTGCAATTGGACGGACTTGTTTATAAGTTGGTGCCGATCAGAACCGCAGTAGACAAAGCAAATCCTTTTGACATGGGCCGTGTGGATAGTGAATTAATGTACAACAAAGTAATGTCATGGGATTGGGGCAACAGTGGTAACCCTCATATTTATCACGATGTTGAAACTCGTAAAAATGGGATTACCTACCGCGGAAACCTGGCCCGTTTAATGGAACAGTTGATCAATGAAGAACAACCTGAAAAGGCTGAGAAAATTGCCGATTTGGCCATGGAAAAAATGCCGGTTGATTATTTTGGCTACTATACATTGTTGGAGCCTTATATTAGCGGCTACTACGAATTGGGTAGTATCGAGAAAGCCCGAAAGCTCTACAAAGAGGTCACCAAGAAATATCAAGAGAGCCTAACGTATTATAGCGGACTCCCTGTTGAAACCCAAACGCGTTATTTGGATGAAATTGTAACGGACATTGAACGCTACAGAAGCTT
>JBARDR010000651.1:0-2152 GCA_049795335.1 Gelidibacter sp.
ACCTCATAGTTGAAAGCCTAATACAAAGATCCCCATGCTAAAAATGGCAAATACCTCATTTTCTTGCGACCGTCATTGCGAGAAGCGACGCAGGAGCGACGCGGCAATCCGTGGTGATTACGAACCCAGTTGACCCGTCATTGCGAAGAAGGAAAGACTGAAGCGTCATTGCGAGAAGCGACACAGGAGCGACGCGGCAATCCGTGGTGATTCCGAACCCGGTTGACCCATCATTGCGAAGAAGGAACGACTGAAGCGTCATTGCGAAGGAGGAACGACTGAAGCAACTTGTTAAATCAGACTGCCAAGCCTGGAGACTGCTTCGTCCTTTGTCCTCGCAAGGACGCCCTTAGAAGTCACTCATTAAAGATCATCTTCTTCACACTCACCATAATTCCGTTTAGCCTCCTCAAACAAATCACGCCATTCTGGATTTAAACTCTCTATCAACGCCACCTTTTTTGCTCTACTGCCAGCCTTTAATTGTTTTTCTCGACCTATGGCATCACCTACCATTTGAAAAGCTTCATAATACACTAATTTATCGAGATTATATCTTGATGTAAAGGATTTTGGATAGTGACTTTCTTTGTGTTGCTTCACACGAATAACAAGGGCTGACGTTACCCCAACATATAACGTGGTGTTGTTTTTGTTGGTAAGAATGTATATGAAGCCAGGTTTCATAGCATGATGGTTTGAATGTGCTGCTCCCCTACATCAATGTCATGTCATTGCAAGAAGTGACACAGGAGCGACGCGGCAATCCGTGGTGATTCCGAGCCACATTGATTCGTCATTGCAAAGGCTACATAAAAAGAAACTGTCCACTAAACAAAAGCATCCCAAGTAATCTTCAACCCTTCCCTAACCGTATATATCGGGCTATACCCCAACAACTCTTGAGCCTTTGAAATATCCGCTAACGAATCCCGCACATCACCTTGACGCTCTGGACCATAAATAGGTTCCAAATGTGAGTCAGCAGCTACTTTTAGGGAATCCCATAAATAATTAATATCGATGCGTTCGCCACAGGCCACATTAAACACATTATTTCCGGCTTCTTTGGAGGCAAACATCCCTTTCACATTGGCTTGAACCACATTATCGATAAAGGTAAAGTCTCTGGTCTGTCCCCCATCGCCATTGATTTTTGGAGGGACATTATCTTTTAAAGACTGCATAAACAACGGAATAACCGCAGCATAAGCACCATTTGGACTTTGTTTGGGTCCAAAGACGTTAAAATAACGGAATCCAATCACATCGGTGCCATATGTTTTACCAAAGACATCTGCATATAATTCGTTGACATACTTAGTAACTGCATATGGTGATAACGGCCTCCCAATGGTGTCTTCTACTTTTGGCAACGTTTTACTGTCGCCATAAGTAGAACTTGAGGCGGCATATACCATGCGTTTCACTTGAGGATTATCCTTAATGGCAATCAACATATTCAAAAAGCCCGAAATATTAACATCGTTAGTTGTTGCAGGATAATTGATAGATCGCGGTACCGAACCTAACGCAGCTTGATGGGACACATAGTCCATATCTTTCACTGCGCGATGACACGTGTCTATATCTCTGATATCGCCTTCTAGGAGCTCAAAGGCTGGATTGGCCATAAATTCGGTCAGGTTTTCTCTGTAACCGTTTGAAAAGTTATCGAGCACACGTACTTTTTTAGCACCGTGCTGCAAAAGATATTGGACCAAATTAGATCCTATAAACCCTGCGCCTCCAGTAATTAAAAAACTATATTTTGATAAATCTTCAGTATGATAAGCGTGTGTATACATTATAATCTGGCGTCTACGGATTCTTTTGACAATAAGGATTTGACGTCAAAAATAACGCCGATATCTGATCTTAAATTTGGAATGTCTAACTTTAAAAACTCGTTATGGGAAACAGCAAGAACAATGGCATCATATTTAGAAGCCAACTTGGTATCTGTACAAATCAAATCAAAACCATACTCATGTTTTACTTCTTCTGAAGAAGCCCATGGATCATAAACATCTACATCCACATCGTAGCTTTCAAATTCCTTAATGATATCAATCACTCGAGAATTGCGAATGTCTGGACAGTTTTCCTTAAAAGTAATTCCCATGACTAATGCTTTGGCTCCTTTAATTTT
>JBARDR010000652.1:0-6195 GCA_049795335.1 Gelidibacter sp.
GTGAATTATTGCCTGATAAAAATATTGCCATTTATATTGATCGCTATCTTTTTGGAGCTTTTGATGACGGTACTGAGTATACCTGGTTGTTATCAGGCCTAGGCTTTATTGCCACAACGCTTTCTGGCTTATTTGCTGGTGAAATGCTTCGATCTCCATTACCGAGAGAGAAAACAGCACGGAACATTCTTTTAATAGGAATTGGGTTTATTGCAATCGGGTTGGCTTTAAATATGGTCCACCCAAGTGTAAAGAAACTCTGGAACAGCACGTTTGTGCTTTTATCATCAGGAATATGCTTTTCACTGCTGGCTTTATTCTATTGGATTATTGACGTCAAAGGGTATGTAAGATGGTCTTTTTCTTTAAAAGTTATTGGAATTAATGCAATAACAGCTTATGTACTTTCCCATGTCATAGATTTTACAGAGATAGCTAAATATATACTATTTGGCTTCGAGCAATACCTGGGGAGCTATTACAATGCTTTTGTGACTCTTGGGGGCTTTGGCATTCTTTATCTTTTGTTATGGTATATGAATAAAAATAAAACGTATATAAAAATATAATTCTTAAGAATAAGCGAGACAAAAAGGGCGTCATAACTAGTAGCAAAATCAATTTAAATTATACTATTAAAATGAAAACACTAAAAAACAATGTACTATTGGGCCTGGTGATGCTGATTACAGCTCATCTATTTTCTCAGGAAGCTAATAACAAACAATTAGAAATACTTCCTGGTGAACATTGGTGGGGTGGCACAGTTTGGGATGGGCATATTATGCCGTTTGAAAATGGTTATTCTATCGATCTTTATGGAAACAATCAAGGAAATCAAGCGCAGCCGTTGCTTATTTCCAACAAAGGACGAATCATTTGGTCTGAAGATCCTATTTCTTATTCCATAACAAATGATACGATTTTAGTTACTTCAAGAGGTGCTGAAATAAAAGTGTCCTCTTCAGGATCTACTTTAAAGGAGGCTTTCAAGCATGCGTCTCAACAATACTTTCCTGCATCTGGCAAGTATCCAGATAAATTACTTTTTGAAAAACCTCAGTACAATACATGGATTGAGCTAACCTATGACCAGAATCAGAAGGATATTTTAGAATATGCAAATGCCATTGTGAAAAACGGATTTTCTCCTGGGGTAATTATGATAGATGATAATTGGCAAGAAGATTATGGTAAGTGGAATTTTCATGAAGGAAGATTTTCCAATCCTAAACAAATGGTAGATGAGCTGCATGAGCTAGGCTTTAAAGTCATGCTATGGGTATGTCCATTTGTAAGTCCTGATAGTGATGTTTACAGAGAATTGGAGAAAAAAGGATATTTCATTAAGGAAGAAAAAGGCGATTATCCATTAATTGTAAGATGGTGGAATGGCGCAAGTGCCGTTCTTGATTTCACTAATCCTGGAGCCGTTGATTGGTTTGATAGTCAATTAGAGGAGCTGCAAACAACTTATGGCATAGATGGCTATAAATTGGACGCTGGCGACAGTTACTTTTATAACACCCCAATGACCTCATTTGATCCCACTGCAACACCAAATGACCATACCTATTCATTTCAGCAATTCGGACTTAAATATCCACTGAACGAATATAGAGCCACTTGGAAAATGGGAGGACAACCACTCGCTCAGCGTCTTCATGATAAAAAACACAACTGGAACGATATAACCAAGTTGATTCCACAAATTACATTGCAAGGCTTACTTGGCTATCCATTCAATTGCCCTGATATGATTGGGGGAGGAGAATTTGGTTCTTTTATCGATTTAAAATCCATCGATCAAGAATTAATCGTACGATCAGCACAAGTCCATGCACTTATGCCAATGATGCAGTTTTCTGTCGCACCTTGGCGTATATTAAATGAGGAAAATTTAGAGGCCATAAAAAAAGCAGCAACTCTTAGAGAGCAATATGTTCCCACCATTATGGAGCTCGTCGAAATTGCTGCAAAAACAGGAGAACCTATAGTTCGATCTATGGAATACGAATTTCCAAATAATGGTTATCACAATATAAAGAATCAATTCATGCTTGGTTCAAATATTCTGGTCGCCCCCGTACTAGAAAAAGGAGCAACTAAGAGATTGGTAGCGCTTCCTAAGGGAAAATGGAAGTATAATGGAAAAACCTATAAGGGAGGTAAGGCTATAGAAATCGCTGTATCAATATTTGATGTTCCAGTTTTTCATAAAGTTGAATCTTAGATTATGAAGGAAATATTTAGAGTTAAACAATCCTATTTAATCATTGGTTTGATTTTGACAAGCTTCTTATATGGCGCATGTGTGGACAATAAGGAAAGCCCTCTCGTATCACAATCGCTGTACTTTACAGAGAACCCTGTTGATATCCCTAATCCTGACAGAGGACCCTATAGAGGCAGATGGCAGAATATACCCACAGGTCTTGTTAATGAGGCCAATTCGCCATTTGGCATTACACCTGAAGTGGATCACCGCGTTCCTGTAGATGCAAATTCCATGCTCTATCATGGGAGACAGGTGCGACCGGTAGAAGGTGATGATATTGAAGAAACTCAATTTTATAACGGCGTTAATCAAAACGACAAACCCTACATTGGGGGCACAGGAGTTGCTGCGCTTCCCTCGATATCCTTTATTGGGTTTGACTTGTGCAACTTTTCCTCAAATGCTTTCCTCTCGGCTAAAGATGCTTTTTCCTATAAGGATGATGGATTGTTTAAAGATCCAAAAACCGGTAAGGCAAGAACTGGTAAGACGGGTCCCTTAACTCCATTTGCACTTGATTATATGAGAGGTTTGCTTCAAAAAGTAAGAGAAGGAAACGGGGTGGCTTTTCTGAAGTTTTCTTATGATGGGAATGGGTTTAATTATATTGAACCACAAAAATATCCTCAACTAAATCTTACAGAGGGACTCATACAAGGTCCAGAGCCGACATTCGTGACCGCTAACAATCCATCTGAAATATGTAGCATTTCAGGTCACGAAGACAAAACTTGGATAGAATATCATATTTGGCAGCTTAAGCCAGTCTTCCAAGAATTTGAAGACGTCATCATGAGTGTTAAAACAGGCATGCTCGGCCCTTGGGGCGAGCAACATTCCTCCCCCGAGGCTCAGAGCGTGGACGCCTACAAGAAGCTTTTGGACGCATATCTGGATGCGGTTCCTGCTTCCCGAACCCTGATAACACATGCAGGAGGATTTTTAGCCTGGTATAATGAATCGTATGGGACAAGGTATACTTTTAGCAATATAGATACCATGCCAATTCCTCCAAAGGACTCTCCCGAGGCGCGTTTTGGATTTTTTAATGATAGTCATGCGGCTGGAAATTGGGAAGACAGTGGTTCACTTTCTGAAGGAGTATCCATGATCTCTCGTAAATACGGGAATGGTTCGTACGATCGTTACAAAGTTGTGAAATGGTTCAATAAACAAAACCAAATCTTTCAAGGAGAGGGAGGAATAGGCGATAATATTTTCGGTAATATGCCCGGCGCAATTATTGAGGCTCAACAACTGCGGGTAAGTGCATTGAACATGCGACATGGTAACTACCAACGCTGGAATGATTTCATCTATACTGAAGCAAATGTCACTCAGCCGATTCAATTTCCTGCCAACGAGGAAGAGCTTAATGAAGGGACTTTCACTGGGGAAATTAAAATCGCAAGCTTTGACCCCGTTTATGATGGAAGAACTGGATTAGAATATATTCGTGACAGAATCGGGTACCGTCTTGTCTTGCGAGAAGCCAATGCAAGTGAATGGGTAGAGAAGGATGGTGTTCTTAAATTCGAAGGGAAGATTCAAAACGTAGGTTTTGGCAATGTGGTCAATCGAAAAAATGTGTCAATTATTTTGAAGCCTATGAACGGTTCTAACATTTACAGTGTGCTTTCTGGCCTTGATGCTAGAGATTGGTTGGTAGACGAAAAAGGCAATGGCAGGCCAGATAACAGGGCTGCTTGGCGTGACCTTAAATTCTCAGTTAATATGAGTGACTTTGGCAAGCTGCCTCGGGGAGATTATGAAATCTACTTAAAGATTAACGATCCTAAAGAAGCCAGTCCACACAAACGCAGTATTCAGTTTGCGAATCATAGCATTTGGAATGCATCTCTTGGTGCAAATTTAATTGGTTCAACTACAGTTGCTCCTTAAATATAGGCAGCTACAAATAGATATTATTTGAAATTTAGATTATGAAAAAGGCTCTTAATGTTCGTAAATTCATGCCGTTGATTTGCCTTGTATTTACATTCTGGTTTAGTGGTGTAAATGCTGGCGAGGGTAATGATACTATAAAGAAAAGTGTCGGTAATGGGGAAAGAGCGCCGTTAGTATTACAGGCGCTTGACTATTCAGAGAATCCTATTGATGTTCCCAATCCAGACAGAGGCTTTTATAGACCCTCAAGATATATCGTTCCTGTGGAAGCAACTGATGTGGAACCTGACATTCCTGATCTAGGAACAACTATCGCTGGCACCACGGTCTTTACCGATTCGCGGATCGTTTACATGAAATTCGACCTGAGAAACTTCTCCTCCAATGCTCCGCTTAATGGTATTCCACTAGGACATTGGAGTTCCGTTGACGATGATGCTCCTGAATATGGAACCACTCAGCCGTTAACCCCTGCTGCAATCGATTATATAAGGGGTGCCCTTCAAAAAATAAGAGATAGCGAAGCTGTGGCTATGGTAGTCTTTAGTTATGATTCGCAGGGCTTTACTTATAATAATCGAAACGGATATGATCAATTCATTCATGATTGCGAACCTGGAGCTCCGCAAGGTCGGGTTTGGCATGAAACAGGGGTTCCTCAAAATTCGGATTTGTGCGGTATACCTGGTCACGAAGATAAAAACTGGGTACAATATCATCTGTGGCAGCTTGGAAGCATTTATAGCGAATTCGAAGACTGTATAATGACTGTTAAAGCGGGGCTTTTTGGTCCCTGGGGTGAAATGCACTCCACGACTTATTCTAGAACTAAAGAAGGCTACCATTGGCTTTTAAAGGCGCTGCTAGGCTATGTTCCAGCTTCACGTTCAATTTTAGTGCATGCCGGCGGAGTGATGGCATGGCATAATGTCGAGTACGGTACAGATTATAGCTTTAGTAGCTTTATGCCCGGGCCTACGCGTGGAACTCCAGCACAACGTTTTGGTATGTTCAATGATAGTTATTCTCGAGGCGGGAACGACTATACGGATGGTGGCTCTCTTTCCGAAGGACATAGATTGGTAGGAGGTGATTATGATCGCAACACGGTATTGACTTGGATGAGAAATCAAAAAAATTTCTATGGAGGCGAAACCGTGAGATCCGGAAATGAATCCGATAATTTCTATAAACTCTATCCCAGATTTCCCAATGTTCCTTATGAAGCCGCCTATGCGCAAACAACACATCTAAATACAAGTTATAGTTCGGCTGTTTATAGTCTTTGGGATAGTTTTGTCTACACTGAAGAGAGTATAAGCAAGCCATTTACACCCTTGCACGATAAAGTGACCCGAAAAGCAATCTTTGATCCAGTATATGAAGGCCGGAGTGGCCTGGAGTACATCCGCGACCGACTGGGCTACCGTCTCGTATTGCGCGAAGCTAATGCAAGTGAATGGGTAAAGCAAAATGGCATCTTAGTGTACGAAGGCAAAATTCAAAACGTAGGTTTTGGTAATATAGTAAACAAGAAAACTGTATCTGTTATTCTTCAATCAAAAGATGGTTGCAATACTTACGTAGCTCTCACCGAACTTGATGCTAGAGATTGGCATCCCGACTTGGATAGTAGAGCAGGAAATGTGTTTGCATGGCGAGATTTGAACTTCTCCATTAATTTGGCTGACTTTGGGGACGTGGCTCCTGGAGACTACAATATTTACTTGAAAATCAACGATCCTAAAGAGACTACCACCAATAAGCGTTGCATTCAGTTTGCAAACTATAATATTTGGAATCCCTCTCTTAGTGCAAACTTGATTGGTTCGACTAGTGTAGTTCCCTGAGTATACCGTTATGGGAGTAATCAAAGGAACTTAGCACCCTCGTGAAAATAACCGTTTTTTTATCTAAAAAATGATACAGCTACTTTTTTTGCCGCTCAATTAAATTGGGATCTGGTGTCGTTTTAGATTTTTGTGAAGATTCGAATTCTTCCTATAAGC
>JBARDR010000653.1:0-2372 GCA_049795335.1 Gelidibacter sp.
CATCTGAGTACCTTGAATTTCTCCACAAATCACAAATAAGACTCAAAATACTCAAAATCAATCTTGTACACACGTATAAATAACCAATTATCGCCAATTTTTAGACTCTTTTTAAAAATAACTCAATCGAAATAGTTCGCCTAACCACCTGCTAATCAACAGTTATGTAGATTCTATTTAAATTACAATAAAAAAAAATTGGTTTTTTAACTTATTATTAGGACTTTTATGATTGGCTAATTCAAATTAATTTAAATTATGAAAACACTATTATGTGTAATCCTAACACTATTTTTAGTGTTAGTCGCTCATACATCGTATGCGCAAGACAAAGTAATTTCGGGAACCATATCGGATGGTTCTGGTTTACCACTTCCCGGAGTTAATATAATTGTAAAGGGAACCTCAACAGGAACCCAATCCGATTTCGATGGTAAATATTCCATTGAAGCTAAAACAGGTGATGTACTCTCCTTCACTTATGTAGGTCTTAAACCTCAAGAAATCACTGTAGGATCATCGAACTTGATCAACGTGACGATGAAGGAAGACGCCGCCATGCTTGATGAGGTTATTATTACAGCACTTGGAGTGAGCCGTGAGAAGAAATCTCTTGGTTACTCCGTGCAGGATTTAGGTGGTGAGGAAATAAACAAAACAAAACCAACCAATGCGCTAAGCTCTTGATCTGGGAAAGTTGCTGGCGTTTCTATTTCCACTCCTTCTGGTGGTTTGGGGGGTTCTACGAGAATCTTACTTCGGGGTGCAAGTTCTGTAACAGGCGAAAACAGACCGCTCATTGTCGTGGATGGTATTCCTTTGGACAACAGTAATTACAACTCTACAGGTGCTCAAACTGGAGGCGGAGGCCGCGATTATGGTGATGCCTCTTTTGACATCAACCCTAGCGATGTTGAGAATGTAAGCGTTCTTAAAGGTGGAGCTGCTGCTGCACTTTACGGCTCTAGAGGTTCAAACGGAGTTATTCTTATTACTACCAAATCAGGCAAAAAAGGCAAATCTGAAGTTACTGTAAATTCAGGGATGACATTTGATCATGTTAGTATATTGCCTAAAGTCCAAAAATTATATGGAGGTGGCGCTGGCAATCCAGATACCTTCGAGCAGTCTGTTTTTGATACCGCTATCATTAACGGTGTTGAATATAATATTGCAGATTATGGTACAGATGAATCATGGGGACCAATATACGACCCTAACAAACTTGTATTGCAATGGGATAATTTAGATCAGTCATACCCAGATGACTATTTAAAGCCGCGTCCATGGATATATCCTAAGAATGATAAAAAAGACTTCTTTAATACTGGAGTCACGTTAAATACAGGAGTTTCTTTCACTCAAGGTAGTGAGAATTCAAATTTGAGATTTTCTCTAAACAATTCACAACAAGAAGGGATCGTACCAAATACAAAACTCGACAGAACTTCAGTGAACATGAATGGAATGTCACAAATTACAGAGAAGTTAAAAGTAAATGGTAGCGTTAATTTAACAATCACCGACGGTTTTAACAGACCCGCCACTGGATATACTGGCGAGGGTATTATTCAACAATTATATCAATTTGGTCAAACCCAATTGGACTATGAACGTTTGAAAAAATATTTAAGACCTGATGGAACTCAAAGATCATGGAATATCGTTGGTGTGGATAATCTCGATCCATTGTATTCGGACAATCCGTATTGGACACTTAATGAGAATATCTCAACAGATAAGAGAACACGTTGGTACGGTAATTTCGGTACACAATATAACTTCACCGATAATCTTTATGCAGTAGGAAATTTATATATTGATACCTATAGTTTGCGTATTACTAATAGAAGGGCAATTGGCTCTGTAGATCAATCTTTCTATTCAAATGCAGATAGAACGTTTCAAGAAATAAACTACGAAGCCAGATTACATTTTGACGACAACTTTTTAAATAATAAACTGACCTTTAATGCTTTTGTCGGTCTCAATAGACGAGATAATGAAACGCACAGAGTTAGTGCAGAAACACAAGGTGGTTTGGCTACTCCGGGAATTTACTCGCTGAACAATTCGAGCGATCCTTTACTGGTTACTCAAAATGACTCCAACAAAAGAATAAATAGTGTTTTTGGTTCTGCCTCATTTGGATATGATGGGCTATTGTATATCTCTGGGACTTTCAGAAATGACTGGTCTTCAACTTTACCCGCCGGAAATAACTCCTATTTTTATCCTTCTATTAATGGAAGTTTTGTATTCAGCCAACTTATTGATGCCAGCTGGTTGAGCTTCGGAAAACTTCGCGGTGGTTATGCTCGCGTTGGTAGTGATACTGATCCTTATCAATTAAAAAACACATTTACATCCCG
>JBARDR010000654.1:0-3343 GCA_049795335.1 Gelidibacter sp.
TCATCATTGGGCGTGAAAGAGCCTCCAAAGTTGCATTTATACTTGCCCTAATCCCCCTATTCGGCGCCATTTATTACGTGGCAACCTATTTGATCAAATTTGAGATCATTATCGCTTACTTCCTTATTTTGATTATCGCACCACTGATTTACATCGTGATTAAATCTTACGCGGCAAATACAAAAAAACACTACCATCATATCAGCAATATGCTTAAATTAGTCATGCTTTTCGGAATGTTATCTATGGTATTGTATCCGATGGTCTTAAAATAATCTCTCGCAGAGGCGCGAAGACGTAGAGAAGAAGTTATTGTGGATTGATGATTGTCGATTTTTGATTTCCGAAGTGGAAAGTATGAAGCAAAAGCTAATTAATTAAAGTCAACATTGCTTTAATTTTCAAATCTTGAACTTCAAACCTAAAACCTCAAACCCTCTAAGAAATGCTCAACGATAAACTAAAAAACCACAACATCATTTTAGCCTCGGCATCGCCAAGACGACAGCAATTTTTCAAAGATTTGGGCTTAGACTTCGAAATCCGATTAAAACCAGTTGATGAAGAATATCCACACCGCTTAAGACATTTTGAAATCAGCGATTATCTTGCTCAACTCAAAGCTTTACCTTTTAAAAACGAACTCCAACCTAACGATATCCTTATTACCAGCGACACGATTGTTTGGCACAACAACAAGGCTTTAGGCAAACCAAGAGATGCTGTAGAAGCCTTTAACATTGTAAAATCGTTGAGCAATGACACGCACGAAGTCATCACCTCCGTATGTTTTACGTCATCTTTCTATGAAAAAACTGTAAGTGATGTCACTAAAGTGACCTTCAAAAATTTATCCGATGAGGAAATTAATTACTATATCAATACTTGCAAACCTTTTGATAAAGCGGGAGCATACGGTATTCAGGATTGGATTGGCCAAATTGGAGTCACGAAAATTGAAGGTTCCTTTTTTAATGTTATGGGATTACCCACACATTTGGTGTACCAAACCTTAAATGACATGGCCAAAAGCATGGAGTAAGTATTTTTAATCAGAATTATTTGAATCAGCTTCTGCTCAATCTCCTGTGAAGAAACATTTATATGTGACTACGGAAAAAACATTAAAAGACTCAGTATCAAGGCCACGCTACACAAATTAATGAAATCAGACTATTGGAATAAGAATACGATTGACGATTTCAATCTCAGAGAAAGCTTGGGTTTATATTAAAATTATCGGTATTCTGTGTATCTTAGCATCTAATTTCACATCAAAAAGTTTATGTTTTTTCAAACCCATCAGCAAGCATTTATCACCACCGGATTTGTACTCCTTTTTTTACTAATTATTAGATATTTTATAAATAAACTCATTGGTAAAATCTCAAAAAAGAACGGTATTAATTTGGCGCGAACCCATTTAATGCAGCGCTATACAAGTGTCCTACTTTTTATATTTGCACTTTTATTTATTCCTTTTATTTTTGGAACACGAGTACAGGATTTGGTCGTTCTTTTTTCTTCGGTATTTGCCGTCATCGGGATTGCCCTTTTCGCGATATGGTCTATACTAAGTAATATTACCTCTGGTGTTATCATGTTCCTTTCGTTTCCTTATAAAGTAGGCGATAAAATACAAATTCATGATAAAGACGTTCCGCTTGAAGGTATTATTGAAGATATTAGAGCCTTTCAATTGCATTTAAGAACTGAAAACGGCGATTTAGTGACCTATCCCAACAATTTAATGCTTCAAAAAGCAGTGACGCTTATTAAAAAAGATGCCATTGATGAACTATTTGATGATGGACCGGATTTGATTTAAGAGACCAATAGACCTAGGTTTACCTATCCACTTTCAGTATCATCTTATGGAATTAAATTCCCTTTTTGAGTTAAATAAAAACTAAAACGGAATATTACGCTCCTTCTTTTTTATATTTGAGGTTAAAGCTAATGTTCAAAACATGTTCAAGTCCTATTTACGCCTACTCATTCCTTTATTTTATTGCTTTTCTGCCTTAGCGCAACAACCTAAAAAACCTACTAGTTCAGAGATATATCAGTCCATTGAGAAACTCAATTTCTTAGGATCTGTCCTCTACGTGGCAGCGCATCCCGACGATGAAAACACGAAACTTATTTCGCATATGGCCAATGCGGTAAAGGCGCGAACAGCTTATCTTTCGTTAACTCGTGGGGATGGCGGACAAAATCTTATTGGAACAGAACTTGGCGACCTTTTAGGTGTTATCAGAACTCAAGAACTTTTAGCGGCACGTAAAATTGACGGTGGCGAGCAACTCTTTACAAGAGCTAATGACTTTGGATACTCCAAACATCCTGATGAAACTTTAGCCATCTGGAACGAAGACGAGGTATTGAGTGATGTCGTTTGGGCAATTCGTAAGTTTCAACCCGATATCATCATCAACCGTTTTGACCATAGAAGTGCAGGATCAACGCACGGACATCATACCAGTTCCGCCCTTTTGAGCATCAAAGCTTTTGATATGGCAGGCGATAAAACTAAATTCCCAAATCAGTTAAAATCGGTGGGCGTTTGGCAGGCAAAACGCGAATTTTTCAATACGTCTTGGTGGTTTTATGGCAGTCAGGAAAAGTTTGAAGCTGCAAATAAAACCGGTCAGTTTGCTGTGGAAGTGGGCGATTTTTATCCCGCTCTAGGCTTATCAAATCCGGAAATTGCCGCTTTGAGCAGAAGCGCGCACAAATCACAAGGTTTTGGAAACACAGGCACACGTGGCAGTGAAAAAGAATATTTAGAGCTTGTAAAAGGCGATATGCCAAAAGAGAAAAACAATATTTTTGATGGTATTGATACCAGCTGGAATCGCGTAAAAGGCGGAAAACCGATTGGCAACCTATTGAAAGAAGTTCAGGATAACTATGATTTCAACAATCCTTCAGCGTCTCTTCCAAAATTGATAGAAGCTTATAAGCTGATTCAAAAAATCGAAAACACCCATTGGAAAACCATCAAATCAGAAGATCTCAAGAATGTGATTGCTGCTTGTACAGGATTGTATTTGGAAGTCGCTGCCAACTCCAATACTTCCACTCCAAACAGTAAAGTAGACTTAAACCTGGAAGCCATCAACCGCAGTGCTCAGAACATTAAACTAATTTCCGTTACGCTATCGGATGGCACGACCCTTGAAAAAAACACGGACTTAAAATTTAATCAGTCCCAGCGTTTTAAATCACAAATAAACATTCCAGCATCTGCAAGCTACTCAACACCTTATTGGCTGAATAATAAGGGCACTTTAGGAATGTACAACGTCGATCAACAAAATTTAATTGGACTGCCCGAGAC
>JBARDR010000655.1:0-1980 GCA_049795335.1 Gelidibacter sp.
ACCTGTTGTAGATCGGATCGATTATATTTTTACCAGTAAAGATCTGGTTAAAGTTTTAAAATATGCGGTATTAAGTGATTCGAAGGATTGTAAATATCCGTCAGATCATTTGCCGGTACTTGTAGAATTAAAATTTATTAAGCCCTAAATTAAATTACAGGACCTCTGAGGTTTCTTGGCGTCTGATCTTGTCGAAGCCAAAACATGATAGGTCTCAAACCTCTATAAAAAATAAAATTTATCAAAATGAAATTAAACACGTTCCTTATCGCATTTCTGCTTACTGCTCTATGTTCAGTAAATGCACAAAAACCAGTAAATTATTCGGTTTTTAACAAACAACCCATAAACTTCGGTGGCGAAAAAGGAACCGATCTTGAAGCGGTTCGTTTAATGGATGGTCGCTTGGTTTATAAGAAAGTGACGGTACCAACATTTGCACAGGGAACGGATGTGAGTATAAAATTGACCGTACGGTCTAATGGCGACCGTTGGGACAAATCGGGTTCTTGTTTTGTGGTTTCCGATCCAGAAAAATTATCTATTCTTTCTATTGCGGAAAAAGACGGCAAATTTCCGAAGGATTCCTATATAGACGATAAATATTCTGGATTAATTGCTGGTAAAAATTACGAACCAGTTGTGGAGTTGATGCGCTTTATGACACCTTTTGGGGTAGGACATTATAGCGACAACAAAGTAAAATACCGTCGTCCTGTTTATATTCCAAGTTGGGAAAAGCAAGTGGTTTGGGAAACTGATATCACTGATTTGGAAAGTTTAGTTACCGGAACATTTTATGTGGGCGTTTGGATCGATTCGTGGACGACAGAAGGCTATGATTTCGATTTGGAATTGAACTATTCTAACAGAAAACAACAAAAAGTCAAAGTGTTGCCTTTAGTGAATACCATCCCTTATGTGGGCGGCCAACAGATTCCTGACAATTTCGCACATAATGATTTAGTCGAAACCATCCAATTAAAAAAGGATGCCAAAAACGTGAAATTACATTATATCACAACCGGACATGGTGGACATAGCGGTGGCGATGAATTTATCAAACTAAAAAACAGTGTCTATTTTGACAACAAGCTGGTTTTGGATACCATTCCGTGGCGAGACGATTGTGCATCGTTCAGAAGATTTAATCCGACTTCGGGTGTATGGATCAGAAAGGACTCAGCATCTTATATTTCGCCCTTGACCAATAAATACGAAATCAAGGAAATTGAAGAGCGTATTGCGTCCTCAGATCTGTCACGATCCAATTGGTGTCCTGGATCTTTTGTGGAGCCGATGGTGGTTGATTTGGGAAATTTAAAAGCGGGTTCCCATGCGATCAGAATTAAAATACCAGCAACACCAGTCGATGGTGACAAACTCAATCATTGGCTAGTGTCGGCATACTTGACCTACGAGTAAATCGCTCTGATTTTGAAAAATAGGAAGCCCTAATTTAGAATAGATTTCACGAAAACGGTTTCGTAGATTTAATAAGTCTAACATAATACAATTAGCTAAATATTGATTAGTTTAGGCAATTATTTTTACTAGCAATTATAATTTGGGAAATGGAGATCAGGGATGATCTTCTGAATGTCTCAACTGCTTGAATTATAAGTGCCATTCCTTACATCTTATTAATTATTATGATTTTGAACAAAAAAGCTTTAGTAATCTTCCAAACAGTCTTTGCATTCTGCGCTGTTTTAAATGTCAATGGCCAAGACAAGAATCCTATTAAGGACTACAAAAATTATATTGAAAATGAAGCGGTCATCAGTGAAAACAAAATGGATGCGCATGCGTCATTTACCTCATTTACTTCAGAAAAGGACGCTTTAAAAAATACGCCAGAATTCTACCAATTATTGGACGGCATCTGGAAATTTAATTGGGTACGAAATCCCGCCGATCGTCCAACAACTTTCATGAATCCTAATGAGGATGTTTCAGGTTGGGAGGACATCAAAGTGC
>JBARDR010000656.1:0-4263 GCA_049795335.1 Gelidibacter sp.
GGATACGGCCATAAAAAGTATGTTGAAAGATTTAGATCCCTATACCAACTTTTATAATGAACAGGATGTTGAAGCATCACGAATCAACAACACGGGCGATTATACTGGTATAGGGGCGAATGTGCTGACCTTAAAGGACAAATTAGTGATCATTGAGCCTTATAAAGGTTTTCCGGCGGATAAAGCCGGGTTAAAGGCCGGTGATGAAATCATAAAAGTGGACAATACTGTGGTCGCCGATTTTAAGGAAGATGCTGGTAATTTATTGCAAGGTACGGCAGGAACTTCAGTAAGTGTGACCTATATCCGCCAAGGAAAGACTGAATCTGTAAACATTCAGCGTGAGGCAGTTGAAATTCATGCTGTGCCTTACTATGCCATGATCAATGATAAAACAGGGTACGTGGTATTGCGTAAATTCAACGAAAAAGCATCTTCAGAAACGATTAACGCCGTTCGTGCCTTAAAAAGTCAAGGGGCTAAACAACTCATATTAGATCTTAGAGGAAATTTAGGAGGCTTGCTCAATGAAGCGGTTAATGTGACCAACATTTTCATACCTCAAAATCAATTGGTGGTCACCACAAAATCGAAAGTCGATAAATATAACAAAACCTATTATACTCAAAAGGCGCCTATTGATACTGAGATTCCTCTTATAGTTCTTATTGACGGTCAAAGTGCTTCAGCGAGTGAAATCGTCGCAGGCGCATTACAGGATTTAGACAGGGCCGTGATTGTTGGCGCCCGAAGTTTTGGAAAGGGTTTGGTACAACGCCCAAAATCATTGGTGTATGGCACGCAAATTAAAATCACCATCTCCCGTTATTACACACCTTCTGGACGTTGTATTCAAGCATTGGATTACTGGAATAGAGATGAAGCTGGCAAAGCAACCCGTGTGGAAAAAGAAAATTATAACGCCTTTAAAACCAAACGCGGCAGAACCGTTTTCGATGGAGGCGGCGTACAACCCGATCTTGAAGTTGGTATTACCAAATTAAGTCCCATTACCAGTGCTATTGTCAATGAAAATCTAATTTTTGATTTCGCTACAAAATATTATTATTCACATAAAATCTCGGATTTAAATACATTTGAGTTGAAAGATGCGGATTTTATTGCCTTCAAAACCTTCTTGAAATCCAACAATTTCACTTTCGAAACAGAAACTGAAAAAGCTTTTGATGAGGCCCTTAAAGTAGCGAAAGAAGAAGCCTTGAACGGTGTTATTGAAAAGGAATTTACAACCTTGATAAAAACATTGAATAACTATAAAACGGACGCCATTGACGCAAATAAAGCACAACTGATGAGCTTATTGTCGGAAGAAATCGTCAAGCGCTATTTCTATCGCGAAGGGATGTACGCGTATTTTGTAATTCATAACACAGAAATCAAAAAAGGTACAGAAATACTTAAAAATCCTTCTACTTATTTAAATTATCTACAATAAATACCTTATGTCGATAAGAATACTGCAGTTTTAAAATTTTAGGTATATTTAGTTTCCTAACTGAATATAATATGCAAAAATGGCTTCTCCTTGGCTTACTTTTTTCCCAAATAATTTTGGCGCAAGAAGAATTAAAGCATGAGGTTTTTTTTAAAACGGATGCTTTTGAGGTCTCTGAAATTGAACAAGGGAGACTCTTAGTTTTTTTGACTGAAATTGAATCGCTGGACATTGAAAAAATATCCATTTACGGCTTTACAGATGATAGAGGCAGTGCCTCCTACAATTTGGCACTGTCGCAGACTAGAGCCAACAGCATCAAAACCATTTTTTCAAATAACGAGTTCGACGAATCCCTGATTACCAATGTGGATGGACTGGGTAAAATTTTGATAAAACTCATAAAAGAAGAAGATGTCAGTAAAATAAGGAGTTTAAACAGAAAAGTGGAAATTATCGTCACGCCCGTATTTCCTCCAAAACCTGAAGTTATTATCAAACCCAAAACCGCTAGCGAAACCTTAGCGGGCGATATAAAGATTGGCGATTATATTCTATTAGACAATATTCTATTCAAAACAGGCTATAGCTATCTCCTTCCAGAATCGGTTAAAACATTGGAAGAAATTTCAAAAGTTCTCATCAAAAGAAAAGACATTTATTTTACCATTCAAGGTCACGTTTGCTGCACTCAAAATAGCAGGGATGCCAACGACAGAAAGACCAAAAAGCGTAATTTATCGGAAGCAAGAGCTGAATATATCTATAATTATTTAGCTAAAAAAGGAGTGGATAAAAAGCGCATGAAATATGTGGGAATGCGACGTAAATTTCCGCTCGGCGGCGAAGCAAAATATGACCGACGTGTGGAAATTTTGGTCACCTATGTGAATGAAAGTAATTAAGACTTTAGCATTCCAATATGAGGAATACCATCTTCCAGATAATCCTCGCCCACTTGTGTAAAGCCTAAATTGTTATAGAAATTCTTTAAATAGGTCTGTGCGGAAATTTGAATTTTGGTTGCATTGAACCGCTTGTCAATAGTATTTATGGCAGCTTCCATAATAGCATAACCATACTTTAAATGCCGTTCTCCGGCTTTTACAAGAACTCTTCCAATACTTGCGTAATCAAAATAGTCTCCAGGTTTAAAAATGCGCGTGTAAGCCACCAATTCGTCATTTTTATAACCCATTACATGAAGCGCTTTCTGGTCTTTATAGTCTATATCCTGATAAACGCAGTTTTGCTCCACAACAAATATCTCACTTCGCAATTGCAAAATGCCATAAAGTTCATCTATGGTAAGCTCTTTAAAAGTTTTGGTTATAATCTTTAGCATTTTTTACTTGTTTTAATGGCCATAACAGACAGTTTCCATTTGGATCTTTCAAATTGAATTCCACTAGATATTAACATGGTTAAATTCAAATTAATCATATAAAAATCTACCAAGAGAATAATGGAAATCCATGGATTATTGTGCCACAGGAATCTTTTTAATGCGATTTTCATGACGTCCACCTTCAAACGCCGTATTTAAAAATGTATCCACCATTTCAATAGCTTGTGGTAATGCTATAAATCGTGAAGGAAGACTTAAAATATTAGCATTATTATGTTGTCTTGCTAAAGCAACGATCTCTTTACTCCAACATAAAGCCGAACGCACACCTTGATGTTTATTAGCCGTCATGTTAGCACCATTACCGCTTCCGCAGATGATAATTCCGTAATCCACAGTTTTTGATTCCACATCATCGGCTACAGGATGCACAAAATCTGGATAGTCCACACTATCGTCCGTATTGGTTCCATAGTTATTAACAGTGTAACCTTTTTCTTCTAAATGCTTTACGATAGCCTTTTTATACTCAGTTCCAGCGTGATCGTTACCTATTGAAATCTTCATAATATATTGTTTTTTGGATCTTTTGTTCAGCCGATAAAATTACGAAATAATATAGTGAGTCTGTTGGCTAATTAACACCGAATATAAGTGTTACCAACAGGTTATCGAATTGAATTTCATAACCTGTTAATAATCAAATAGTGCTTTATCGGCGTAATAAAAATCAGAAGCCGAACTTTACAAAAAAGTTTCACCAAAAGGCCTAAATACGGCCCATAGTCAAAATTATCATCAATCTATTATTTGATAACAATAAACAAGTAACAATCGTTCATTAACATCTGCTCATTACTTGTTGATAACTTGTAGTTAACATTTAAAAGATAAATTTTATAAATCAAATAATTTTTCTCAGCCAAATCTTATATGAGACTACCAAAAAAGTTAGCCATTTTGTTTGGATAGGTTATCACCATCCAAAAGTGACTCTGTTAACATGAAAATGCAAAAATGTTATCAGGAAATAGATGTTCAATAGAGTTATCAACAGTTGTTAACAACCCTATGAATAGAATTAAAAATCAAACAGTTCGAAAATTATAACCTGTTAATAGCATCTTAAGTAAGTGTCATAAGTCACTATTCAAAGTAAAAGTCAAAAAAGTTATCACGGCTATTAACATCCCATCATAAGCATCATTATTTTTTTAAAATTTAAATAAAAGCTTATTATAATATATATAAATGTGGATAACTGTTTTTTGGATTCAATTTTATTTTCTGGAATTGATAATAGAAGGAGTTTTCCTAAATTTGATATAAAGGAAACATTGATTTAATTTTAAAAACGTAGTTTTGTACAAACTTAATTACCAATCTTCTCCTTTAGTTAAGTTAGAATAACTGAATTTCGCTAACTTTAGAAGTTCAATAAGATCACATTATATAATAC
>JBARDR010000657.1:0-2209 GCA_049795335.1 Gelidibacter sp.
CATCACGCTCTGTTCCTAAATATTTTTTTTGGATTGGTGCTGGATTTCCTAAATTATAAAACTCCACCACATCGAGTAACGATGGAAAGTGGCCATTGTGCATCCAAGGACCAGTTCTCGCAACTTCTCTTAATGTTGGGGTTCTAAATTTCCCTATGTCAGCAGTGTCTTTGGTGACAATGTAGCGACCAAAATCTTCGTGTTTAGTGCCGAAAAGCGTTTGTCCATCATTGTGAAACTGATTGTCACTAAAATAGGGTGTATTATGGCAGTTGATGCAACGTGCTTTGGTTCTGAACAAATGCAATCCAAAAACCTCCTTATCACTCAATTGTGTGGCATCACCACTGACAAATTTGTCAAATTTTGTTTTATAGCTCGTGATTGTCCGTTCAAAAGTAGCAATGGCATATTGAATGTGCTCCAACGTTACAGCATCGGTACCAAAGGCTTCTTTAAATAAGGGCTTATAGCCTTCAATTTCTGCGATTTTATCTACAGCAAGATGAAGTTCTTCATTCATTTCTACCGTATCGTTTATTGGAAAACGTGCTTGGTCTTCCAAACTTGTGGCTCTTCCGTCCCAAAACAATTCATGGGCATAACCCACATTGAGAATAGTCATGGAGTTGCGTGCTCCTGTTTGTCTATCATGCCCGAAGGATCGTGTTATGTTGTCTGTCCAGGCCAATTCTGGATTATGGCATGAGGCACAAGCAATCTGGCCGCTTACTGATAGTCGCGGGTCAAAGAACAACTTCTTACCCAGTTCTTCTTTAGCCTTGGAATAAGGATTATCCTTTGGGTAAGTCATTTGGGGCAAAACACCAATGTCTTCAAAAACAGACAGGTCTATCAAACTGTCTAATTCTGGTTCAGGCCATTTAGAATAATCCCCGCTGCTATAGGCTTCTTTTAGGCTAAGGATAGGGGTGTAGTGATCCTTATTCTTTGCCACTTTATGACAGGAATGAAGGGTTAATGACAACCACATTAGAGTCAGTATTTTAAAGTTAAGTTTCATTTTATAAAGTATATTCAATTAGACAATCATTTGAAGTTAGAGGTAATGGTGCATTATAGTTATTGTTGTTGTAGATTTTATAAGAACTTATAATAGTACCTCCAAAAAGCGCGTCATTAGTGGCCTTAAATTCGAGATCTATTTCCATCAAACCATTGCTTAAGGCTCTATAAGTTCCTTCTCCCGAAATAGCAATACTATAAGTGTTTCCATTAGTGCCGGCAATAGTCAGAAATTGTGGAATGACCAGAACCGTCCCGTTGGTGGTGCTGTTTCCATTCTCTGGAAAAAACTCCATAGCAGAGGTGATGTTAAATCCTGGGGAATTTATGGAAGAGATGGATTCATTGGTGAAATAGCGTTTTAGATTGAATGGATTGGTTGTTGATGTGGCAGTCACATTAGTATAAAAACCGATCTTAAAGGCATGATGGTAGATATCGTCATCAAGATTACTTGTTCCGCGATCATCAAAAAGGATCGCGTTAGGATCATCGGCAGTTACCACCACTGGATAAGTATGGACATTAAAAGATTGCCACGCGCAAACACCGTCATTGTTAAAGTCATTCCAATGCGCTCCAAAAGTACGATAGAACTGATCAGTAAGATCATAGAAATTTGAGGCGGTATTCACAGAATTATCCCGGAGTGTTCGTATAGGTTTTACAAGCTGGAGTACGGTATTGCCAGTAGAAGTATATAAGTCAGTATCTTTTAAAGAAATAATAGTCTGATAAAAAACGTCATCATTTTGGATGCTTTCATTTAGTTTAAGGAGGTATGAAATGGAATTTCTATGGGATCCAAATGCTTCTCTGGTAAGCGTATAGTCAAAGCCATCCAAGAATTTAAAAATCTCACTATCTTCTATTTCTGAAGGAATAAAACCATTTGGAAAATTTACTTTAAACCTTATTTCTTCATCTATTTTACCAGTGATTTCAATACGATTGGTGGATAAAGTGTAAGTTGTATTTACAGCTTCAAGATTGATAGTGAATTCATCGTTTTTCTTCTGAGCATTCAGATTTCCAACAGTTATGGAAGCGTCAGAAACGGATTCTAATTTGAAATTAATGCTTTGATTACTGCTCCAACGTTCACTGAAATTTACGAAAATAGTATCTGTAAGTTTTGTGTTATTATAGCTCAGTTGATTTGGAGTTATACTATAGACTGAAT
>JBARDR010000658.1:0-1961 GCA_049795335.1 Gelidibacter sp.
GTTTACGGAGTTCCGGATCTTGCGAAGCTCTTTATTATTGTCAACCGCATTCTCGATAGATTTTACCTCCTTGTCAAGTGCCAATGTCAACTTTTGCTGAACGGTCAGCATCTTACCACCTTGACTAGTAAGGTTGGCAACTTGCTGCTGATTGATACGGTACTCAGCGGACACCTTTTTAAGATGAGCTTCATTCTTGATATACTCCTCGCTGGTCTCTCCAACTGTGGCTTTAAGCTTTTGTTGCTCAAGGACCAGGGATGTCATTTGCTGTTTTAATTCAACGGACTTCTTGACGATGCCGTCGATGTCAATATCGGCTTCAAATAGCTTTATTCTTTCGGATGCCATGGTTTTAATTGTACTTGGGGATACCGGCCTTAAAATTGGCCGGATTTGAAATATAAGAGGTTGTACTAATTTACTTAATTATCTAATATACAGAGCTATCTCTTCATTGTAAACCTTTATTTTATCTTGATTTGGACCAGAATCTAAATCCATTCGGACAATATTTTGGAAAGCAAATCCAACTGATCTCAAGTGCATACTATCAAGTAAACCGATTGCTCTTGCTTCATCTGTCAGCTCTACTAATTTTCTCGCTATCTCAATTGCTTTCTGTTTTTTTTCAGTAACTGCATAATAATGATAGTGTTCATACACTGATTGATTTTCGTTTGCAACAAATAAGCCCATGTCATCAAGTTCGTACTGATAAGGCCATGGAGTCGATGCCAACTTCTTAGCAGCATCCAAATCTATCCCTAATGATTCTAAGTTGAATTTCTCAGTAGCATCAGGAAATTTAAATTTCTTTTTGACCTCTTCCATAAGCGCGGCCATTTTCCGCTCCCGCAAATCATTTTTGTACTCAGGCGAAAGCTCACCTTTTAGAATGGTTTCACACACTAACATGAATCTGTTTAAAGCTGTGGTAGCTATAACGACATTGATTCTTTCTTTTTTAAGGTTTTTTTCATCTACCCATAAAAGTTGAGATTGTACTGGTGTTTGTGTTTCTGTGTTCATTTTTTATAATTGTTTAAAGGTTAAAATTAATATCTATCATGCTCTCGCGTGCGCGTGCGCGCGTACTGGTCACCTTTATCGTTGGAAACGGTGTTAATACGCACTCTACAAAACTTATTTTCTCTCATTGCATTATCATAAAGTGCATTTATTTCTAAAATATAACGGCTCAATTCTGATACACGGTCATTCAACTTTGCAGCTTGATTCATCCTTTTTTCGTTCTCCAGATAATCAATAATTTGCTTTTTCATCATTAACATTTGTGTCATTTTGAGTGAGTTTTTTAGATAGGAAGTATTTGGAATTAAAATCATAGAAATTAATATTGTCCAGGTATATTTCCGTTTTCCGCATCTTCTTCTAATTCCTTGATCAAGTTCTCTGCATCTACGTGAGCATGACGATATCCTCCGTATTGCTTATTTGATGCTTCAGGGTTTATTAAACCAAGTCTTTCTGCCGTTTTTCTGCGATACTCAGGACTTGCACCGCCTTGGGAAATATTAGGCCTATTTTGGCTAAAACTACTTTGTCTCGCTTCTGTATTCTTGGTTTCGGTTTCACACTTCATTATTAATTGTGAAAATTTTTCTCTTAATTTTTTGGTTGAAAGTATATTCGCTTTCCAGAAATCGCCCTCTGGACTTGATAGGTACTTGAATACTTTTTTTAGTTGTTCGTTTGTTACATTATCATTTTCCATCATTAAACGAATCGGATCAACATAATTTTTAAATTTTGCCGTTTCTTGATTTTGCACCGGTGCATTTTTTTCTTTTAGATTTTTAATGAACAAATCCCTAAAAACTTTTGCAATCTCAAAATATTCAATTTCACTATCTTCCAAATCTGAAGTGTCAACTTCAGATAAGAGAATGTTGTTTATTGTTCTATTGTTCTTTTTTTTGTTGTTTAATGGTTTAGAT
>JBARDR010000659.1:0-2464 GCA_049795335.1 Gelidibacter sp.
TCAACAACCTCAACAACCTTACAGAAAAGAACTTTAACACTAAATATCAACCCTTTAAATGCTCAACTTATGATCACACTTGTCAAAATTATAATTGCTATTATTTGTTCGATTAATTAAATGGAAAAACTAAGCGTAAAACTCAGTTCTAGAATGAGTTTTAATCTTAGTTTAACCTAACAAAAACCATTTTATTAATTTCCAGTAGTTAAATTTCTATCTTTGTTACCGTTGCAACATAAAAGCATCAACTCTACAAGAAGGTTATCATGAAAAAAAGCTTTTTTAAATTTTTAGCAAAAGTCAATAAAGCGCTACTCCCAAGCTATTCAAAACAACAGCTTGACCTTTCAAAAGCTACTAAAATACAAATGGCCATCATTGGCTGGCGTGTGTTTATTACTAAAAATGCCTTAGATTAAAAGCATGTCTTCATCTTAATATTTCCACTATATTTTCTGTTATCTTTGCAGAAAATAATCATCAATGTCATTTAAGGACTTACAACTCAACAAACCCATTTTAAAAGCGGTAGCCGAATCTGGTTACGACGTCCCTACTTTAGTTCAAGAGCAAACCATTCCCTTGGTATTGGCCAAAAAAGATGTGATTGCGTCGGCACAAACAGGTACCGGGAAAACCGCTGCCTTTGCACTTCCTATTCTACAACTTCTTTTTGATAAGCAAGATGACACTAAAAAAGGCAAAAAAATCAGAGCTTTAATTGTCAGTCCTACTCGAGAATTGGCCATTCAAATTGCCCAAAACTTTAAAACCTACAGTAAGCATACCAATTTAAGAACCATGGTTATTTTTGGAGGCGCGTCTATCGAGCCTCAAATTGACCTTCTTAAAAAAGGTGTGGACATTGTTATTGTCACTCCAGGACGTTTACTCGATTTGCACAAACAGGATGAAATCAATTTAGACTATGTAGAAATCTTGGTTTTGGATGAAGCCGATTTGATGTTAGATATGGGCTTTATTGATGAAGTAACAAAAATTGTGCGCTTGTGTCCGCAAGAGAGACAGACCTTATTATTTTCGGCAACAATTCCTTTCAAGGTCGAACAATTAGCGAACTCTATTTTAAAATCGCCAGAACGTGTAGAAGTCACACCTACCTCATCGGTTGCCAAAAACGTGAGTCAAGTGTTGTATTATGTTCCGAAACAAGACAAGATTGAATTATGTCTGCATCTTTTACGCAATACCATTACAGGAAATATCCTGATTTTTAGACGAACTAAATTCGGCGTTGAAAAATTGGAACAAACCTTGATCAGAAATGGTTTTAAGGTGGAAAGTTTTCATGGCGACAAAACACAAACTGACCGACAATCAGCATTGAACAAATTCAAACATGGGCAAGCCAATATTCTTATTGCTACCGATGTGGCAGCAAGAGGTCTTGACATCGATGAGTTAGATGCCGTTATTAATTTTGACATCCCAAACAAACCGGAAACCTACGTGCACCGTATAGGTAGAACTGGTCGCGCTGGACACTTTGGGAACTCTTACTCGCTCTGTTCTGCAGATGAAAAAGCCTATATCAAAACCATTCAGCAGCTCATTAATATCCAAATTCCTGTGGAGGATAACCATCCTTATCCGTTAGATCCCATGGCGAAACCTATTATTCACAGCTCCAAAAAAACCGGAAGTAAGCATAAAAAAGGTCGTAAGGGACAAGGATCAAAGAGCAATAAAAAACGCTGGTATTAAACATAGGAGCTTAAAGTTGGAAGCAAGAAGCTGGAAGATGGAAGCGAGAAAAATGGAGTTTGAAAACTCTCACGGAGAGGCTATGTCGCAAAGTTGGAATGGCTTTGTCTTTTACTCAAAGAAATAGATAAAATTTTCATTTTATGAATTGGATCATATTAATAATTGGTGGCTTGTTTGAAGTTGGGTTTGCGGCGTGTTTAGGAAAAGCAAAATATGCTACCGGAACTGTAGTAACTTGGTGGTATGTAGGATTTGCAATCTGCCTAACTATAAGTATGCTGCTTTTGATAAAAGCTACAGAAACATTGCCTATCGGAACCGCTTACGCCGTGTGGACAGGGATTGGAGCGATTGGAACTGTTTTGGTCGGTATCTTTATTTTTAAGGAATCTGCTGATTTTTGGCGAGTCTTTTTTTTGGCGACTCTTATTCTTTCTATTGCAGGTTTGAAATTTGTGTCTAATTAAGCACATTTTCATTTTCTCATTTCATTTTATAATTGACGCCCCAAATAGCCCTTCAATTTCACAAGCAGATTTTAGGGTGTGAAAGTCTGAATTAGTAGTTCCTTTTTTTATTTGTTTATCAAGATATCATCGCCTTACTTTTATTAGGGCTTTTTTATTAATAAATGTATCTTTAAAGTCTTGTATATTGAAATGCACCGGTCAATGATGTGAAATCGTATTATCTTCGCTCTAAGTTTTGCAGATTAAATAAAAGACAACAGCTC
>JBARDR010000660.1:0-1816 GCA_049795335.1 Gelidibacter sp.
ATATTTCTTAAAGTCGAACTAAATCCTGTAATTCTTGAAATAGGGACACTTTGTAAAAGGTCATTGGAATCACGATTAAAATATTCAATAGTTCCATAAAGTCTGTTTTTGAACAATCCAAATTCTAAAGCCACATCTGAAATATGATTCGTTTCCCAGGAAAGGTTAGGATCTGAAATATTAGTAAGCTCTGACCCTGGTAAGCTCATATATTTAGCAGAATATCCTATTAAAGATCTCCAGCCATAATTAGAAGGAGGTAAAGTACCATTGATACCGTACGAAGCCCTAACTCTTAGGGAGCTAACGGCTTCAATGTTTTGCATAAACGACTCTTTGTCAATACTCCAAGCACCGGATACTGACCAGAAATTCCCCCAACGTGAATCAGGCCCTAGTTTTGAACTTCCATCTCTACGGTAAGATCCCGCCAGATAATATTTCTTATTGTAATTATATTCCAATTTTGACAAGTAAGACATCATAGAGTTCCCCCAAGAATAAGCCGCTGCATCCGTATCTCCAGCTGTTGAAACGGTGTGTAATCCACTCGCAGGTAAGTCGGTACCTGTGGATCTTTGGAAAGAAGTACGGTTGCGCTCGGTTTCAAAACCTACAAGAGCATTGAAATTATGCAGTCCAAAACCCTTATTATAGACTAAGGTTGTAGAAGAAACGGCGCGCTTTTCATTGGTAGACATTTCGTTAACCTCGCCCAATCCTTTGCCATTATAATGTAAACGGCTATAGTAAAGGTGATCTTTAGTTTCGCTATTGTCATAAGAGAAAATAGTCTGGGCAATTAAATCCTCTAAAATATTGACTCTCACTGTTTCTATAATTCGTGTTTGGAAAACTTTTGATGAATTTTCCCATTCGTTATCATGAAACAAATTATTGTAAGCAGAGCTATTTCCATAACGCCCAGTATAAACTTCGCCGGTTTTATAGTCGGTTGGCCAATATACTCCAAATAAACGGCTGCGTACGGCTTGAAAATAGTTTGCACCTGGATTATTTGTATCATTAAATCCGGTTAAGGTGCTTCCTGATACATTGACATTGGATCCAAATTCAATATGATTACCTATTTTCTGAATCACATTGACACGTCCTGAGAATCGGTCATAATCGTTTTCTTTGACACGTCCGTCATTTCGGGTATAAGAGAAAGATGAAAAATACGTCGTCTTGTCCGTTCCACCACTTACTGAAATATCATTGGTTAAGTTAACGGCGTTTCTAAAAAACTCATCTTTCCAATCGTAGAACTGACCTTCTCTATTGAGTACTCCATCTGTAAGACCTTTAATAACAAGATTTTCCGATGGCCCTGTTCCATTTGTAGAAAAAGCATAACCATATTTACCAAAACGATTATTTAAGGATCTTAAAGCATAGGCATTAGATTCGGTCGCGGTTCCACCACCTGATAATTCTGCATCATAATATACGCGATATAAATAATCAAGATTATCCTCAGTGCTAGCTGGTTCCCAGTTGTCGGTTGCCCAAGATGGAGAAAATCCTATGGCCGTTTTTAAAGTAATCTTAGGCTCTCCATTCTTTCCTTTTTTGGTTGTGATTAAAACCACGCCATTAGCCGCTCGGGAGCCATAAAGGGAGGAAGCTGCAGCATCTTTCAAAATGGAGATAGACTCAATGTCCTCAGGGTTCAACGAATTCAAAACGTTGTTGCTTGTGTAAATGTAGCCTTGTAATTGCCCCGAGTTATCTGAAGCAACCGGAACACCATCGATTACATATAAAGGCTCTGTTGAAGCATTAATCGACCCAATTCCTCTAATTTGAATAC
>JBARDR010000661.1:0-2439 GCA_049795335.1 Gelidibacter sp.
CCAGGCTCGAAAAACGAAAAGGATTTTTGTGAAGACATGACCGGCGAAGACATCGACATACCAGGATCCAAAGCTGACGAGAAAGAAAATAATGCCGGAAGCGAAGATGAAGAAAACAATTATTACAGTTTAGGAGGCGATAATCATAAGGATCTTGAGGAAGACAAAGGCGAATAAAACTAACAGTATAGAACTAGATGTAGTTGCGGTATCAACACTCAAATCATACCAAAAAACTAACCTATTCATAATTAAAGAACAAAAGTCATGGACATTTATCACGGTTATAATTTTGGAGGAATGCATATCATATGGTGGTTCATCTGGATGATTTTTATTTTCTGGATTTTCTTTACACCCTGGAACATTCCTGGAAATAAAAGAACGAAAGATACCCCACTTGAAATTTTACAAAAGCGCTTTGCTGCAGGGAAAATAACCACTGAACAATACTTAGAACAGAAGAAATTATTAGAGAAGGATTAGTCAAAACCATCCTCGTTTAAGCAAGGAAAGTTTCCTCAAATTAATTCTCATAAAAAACTTAACCCGATGAGTCTTGGATGGAAGATGGTCATCCGTGGATGATTCGCGGTAGCAAAGGCTTTGCCGGAAAAAATGAAGATGATGAATATTTTGATTTACTGGCAGATAGTTAAAAATCGTAAATGCCATCTTTTAAAACATATAATTTCAGACAGATTAACGAACACTAAAACATTTACCATGACAACTAATAACACGATGACCACGCTCTCCGAAGTTACCAATTTTCTCAACGACGAAGGATATACGATAGATTTTAATCTAAAACAAAACTACCTAGAATGCATGAGCAATCATTTAAAAATATTTCCTGGAGAATTTATTGTAGATAAACATTACCGTTTTGAAGGAGAATCAGATCCTGCTGATGAAGCTATTGTTTTTGCCATTTCATCACCAAAACACAATTTGAAAGGCGTATTGATAAATGGCTACGGAATTTCCAGTGATAGCATTTCAGACGAAATGATAAAGGCTTTAGATGAAAGAAAATACTAAAATCACTGATTTAAGCACAATATTGGGGCATGGTATTCCCTGTTTGTGTCTTTTGCAATTGGTGTATGGGCGATTTTATGATATTGTTTTTAATGGCTTCATAAAACACGAGATTTAAGTCCCATAACATTGAGCTTTAGCCCAAATTGCACCAAAAAGGTTGTGTGGCTAAAGCCATGACTTTTCCTTTCTGAACCTCCAGCTAAAGAAGGAGGTTATTCATAGTCAAAAAACCCAATACCCCCGGGCTTTCACTGGAGGCATAAAAGTGGAGAGCAAAGGGCTTTAGCCCAAACCTCACCCAATAAACTCTATATCAAGTCAGGCCATTGATGATATCCAAAAGCCAACTTGGATAGGCACCCAACCAAATCATAAACACCGTTAAAAGCAGCAATGCTAGACTTCCTGCAAGAAGTGAAGAAACTTTGATTTCGCCTTTCGTCTCCAGATGCATGGCAGGAACAATATCCTTTTCTTGACGCATCATCACAACAATCACTCGCAAATAGTAATATAAACCTATAACGCTTCCTATCACTAAAGCGATAACAAGCAACCATTGAGATTGCCCTAGGCCTGTTGTCAAAACAAAGAACTTACCGGTAAAACCTGCAGTTAATGGTATTCCGGCCAAGGAAAGCAAGCTCACGGTAAATGCAAGTGCTAAAAATGGTTTCCTCCAAAACAATCCTTGGTAATCTTCAATATCAATAGCTTCCTCCTGTGACTGCGAAACAAGTGTAATTAATCCGAAAGCCGCCAGGATAGAGATCACATATATTGTTAGATAAAATGTAGCTGCCGGAGCAGCCATTTTTCCGCCGGCAATGATAGCCACCAATAAATATCCGAAATGAGCAATAGAGGAATATGCCAACATCCGTTTTACGTTATTTTGCAACAAGGCTAATAAATTGCCCACTACCATAGAAAGAACAGATAGAATTGTGAATACCCATACAATATTTTCAAATCTATATAGGTCAGCCAATATGAAAAACCTTAATAATATGGCTACAATTGCCCCCTTGGCAACTGAAGCAACAAATGCACTTATCGGTGAGGAAGCTCCTTCATAAATATCTGGTGTCCACATATGGAAAGGAACAGCGGCCAACTCAAATCCGATGCCTACAATCATTAAGGCAATTCCGGCAATCAGCATCAGCCGTGACGTGCCTGTTAAGTCGGAAGAAATTGTTGACAATGCGCTGAAGGACATCGTGCCAGAAGCAGCATAAACCAAAGCCATTCCCAACAATAAAAACGATGCTGCCAAAGCGGCGAGAATCAGATATTTCAGTCCGCCTTCAATGGCTTTTTCTCTTTCTCTGTAATAAGCGATGAGTGTATATAACGAGATACTCAAGATTTCCAGACTCACAAAAAGGC
>JBARDR010000662.1:0-10529 GCA_049795335.1 Gelidibacter sp.
GCCTCAGGTCAGTCATCAGTCCTCAGTCATCAGCCGTCACTATTCCCACCGTCTCTAAAGCTGTGGACGACCAAGCAGTCGGCAGTTTTCAGCTTTCAAATGACGTCATAAAAGTCACAGGACCAAAAACTGTAAAAGCTGGGAATTTGTTACATCTGCAAACTGAAATTTCCATGTACTTAAAACCTGAAGCAAGCGCCTTGAAACCAATTTTGGAAGCCTTGCACCCAACACCTGCAGTTTGTGGTTTCCCGAAAGAAAAGGCCAAAGCGTATATAATACAAAATGAAGGCTATCCTCGCGAATTTTATTCAGGTTTTATGGGCGAATTACATCTGAAAGAAACCCTAAAAAGAAATACAAACAGGCGCAATGTGGAAAACAATGCCTATAACGTTCAGAAATCGGTATCCAGCCTTTACGTCAATCTGCGTTGTATGCAGATAAAAAATCAAAACATTTATATCTACGTTGGTGGCGGCATCACAAAAGACTCGAATGCCGAGGCAGAATGGCAAGAAACCGTTCATAAATCTCAAATCATAAAAACTGTAATATAGAAGGCGTTATTGAGTTGTAAATTGAGTTTTAGTTTCAGGTTTCTATTCTTTTGCGTTTCTATTGTTGGTGGTTTTAGTTTACACTCCTTGGCTTCAGCGAAGGAGGGAAGTTGAATATCTAACAAAGATTTCAATTTCAATTTGAACTTCGATTTCATTTTCATTTCCATTTTCAACTTCAATTTTCGTACATTTGTTATCAGATTTACGAATGAATGAAATATCCTAAAATTCCCCTAGCGCAGACTGTTATTCAGCTTTGCAAAGCGAAAAACATCAAACACATTGTCATTTCTCCAGGAAGCAGAAATGCACCGTTGACCATCGGTTTTACTAACGATCCATTTTTTAAATGTTATAGCATTGTAGATGAGCGCTGCGCAGCGTTTTTCGCACTTGGCATTGCGCAACAAATTGAATCGCCAGTGTTGGTAACCTGCACCTCTGGAAGTGCTTTGCTTAATTTTTATCCTGCTGTTGCCGAAGCGTTTTACAGCGAAATCCCGTTGATTGTACTCTCCGCCGATCGACCAAAACACCTTCAAAACATTGGCGACGGACAAACCATCAATCAAAAGAACGTTTTCGAAAATCACATCATCCATTCGGCCAATTTAAAGCTGGATTTAAAGGATGAGCTGAACATTCCTGTGGGTGAAGATATTCCAATTTTCAAAAATATCGAGGACAAACTTGAGCGCTTATTAGGGCTTCAAAAAGATATTCAAACGCACAATGAACGCGAGTTGAATGACGCGATTAATAAAGCCGTATTCAAGAAAGGTCCAGTACATATCAATGTGCCCTTTGATGAACCTTTATATGAGATGGTGGACACTTTGAAAGTGGCTCCAAAAAACATCAAAATCGAATTTGAGGAACCTAAAATGGATTCATTTATCATGGATCAATGCTTAAATGCTTGGGGAAAAGCCAAACGAAAAATGGTGTTGGTAGGCGAGTGCACTCCTGATAAAATTGAGCAAAAGTGGTTAAACTTCCTGGCGAAAGATGATAGCGTGGTTGTGTTTACCGAAAGCACCTCAAATATAGATCACGGCGCTTTTTTTCCAAATATCGATAAGTTAATTTCGCCCTTACAAAAAGAAGATTTTATAAAGCTCCAACCGGAAATCCTCATCACTTTTGGAGGGATGGTTGTTTCCAAAAAAATAAAAAGATTTTTAAGGGAATACCAACCCAATGAGCATTGGCATATCAGTGAAACTCGTGCTTATGATACGTACTTCTGCCTGACCCAACACATAAAGGAAAATCCGAATTATTTTTTAAGCGAATTCCTCCCCAAGACCAAAGAAATAAAAAGTTCCTATAGAAATTATTGGACGCTAATTAAATCGGAGAGGGCTAAAAGGCATAATAGTTATGTGGAGAGCGTACCTTTTTCAGATTTCAAAGTCTTTGATACGCTTTTTAAAATGCTGCCCAATGACTCTATATTACAAATTGGAAACAGTTCGGCCATTCGATATGCGCAATTATTTGACATTCATAAATCGATTGAAGTCTATTGTAATAGAGGTACTAGTGGAATTGATGGCAGTACGTCAACAGCGATAGGCTGTGCGGTTGCTCATAAGCGCCTAACAAATTTTATTACGGGCGATTTGAGTTTCTTTTATGACAGTAACGCCCTTTGGAACAATTACATTCCCAATTCATTCAGGATAATAATGATCAATAATGGTGGTGGCGGAATATTCAGAATTCTTCCAGGACATAAAAACACCGAAAATTTTGACACTTATTTTGAAACGAAGCACCATTTGACGGCACAACACCTGGCTGAGATGTACAATTTTAAATATAAAAAAGTATCTAGCCAGAGTGATTTGGTAAATGCGCTTACAACGTTTTTTAATGAAAGTAAACAACCCAAAATTCTAGAAATAAATACTGCAGAACAATTAAATGATGACATTTTACTTACCTATTTTAAAGGGCTTAAATAAATATAAAGTCAGTGGCTACTATTTTAAAACAACTTAAAAATTACTATATTGAGGTTTAATTGTATATCACTAAAAATCATAAAATGAGTAAAAGAGATGAATTAATTACTAAGTATGCCGCAGATTTAAAAGAAAAATGTGGTATTAATGCTGATATGGATTTGTTAACCAAAGTCACCATTGGTTGTGGCCCATCAATCTATAATGCCGACTCTTCAGCGGTTTCTGGAACTGATCCTTCTGAATTGGCAACTGTAAAAAATAACTTTTTGATCAAAAAATTAGGTTTGAAAGATGGTCCAGATTTAGATAAGGGAATCGAAGCAGTTATTGAAACTTATGGTAAATCTAATAGAACTAAATACCGAGCAGTTGTTTATTATTTATTGACAAAGCACTTTAAAAAGGAAGCGGTGTACAACAAATAGTATGAAACCTTAAAATCTGAAAAGCGTTACTTCTGTTTGTTCAGAACTGTAGCGCTTTTTTTGTGGGATAAACACGAATATACTTACCTTTGTAGCATGATACATATTGGAGAATACAACACACTCGAAATAATTCGAGAGGCTGAGCAAGGCCTTTATATAGCGGATACAGAAGGCAATGAAGTTCTATTGCCAAACAGATATGTACCCGAAAATTATAAGATTTGGGACAAAATTGAGGTTTTTGTTTATTTAGATAATGAAGAACGTCTTGTTGCCGTAACGGACAGACCTTATATAACCCGTGGTGAATTTGCCATGTTACGTTGCAATGAGGTCACAGATCACGGTGCCTTTATGGACTGGGGCATGGTAAAAGAGCTCTTTTGTCCATTTATGGAACAAGCTTTTAAAATGAAAAAAGGCGGCTGGTATTTGGTCCATTGCTATTTGGATGAGAAAACGAATCGATTGGTGGCCTCCAGTAAAACCAATCATTTTTTGGATAATACGGAGTTGACGGTCACACAATTTGAAGAAGTGGATGTTATTATTTCCCATCCATCAGATATTGGCATGAACGTTATTGTCAATAATAAACACGCGGGACTTATTTTTCAAGATGATATTTATAAGGAATTAAGCGTTGGCGATCGTATGAAAGGTGTCGTCAAAAAAATCAGACCTGATAATAAACTGGATATTACTTTAGAGAAAATAGGTTATAGAAAGATTGAACCTAATGCAGATAACATTATGCATGAGTTGGAAGACAACGGCGGTTATCTCAAATTAACGGATAAGTCAGATCCAGAGGATATTAAGGACGCTTTGCAAATGAGTAAAAAGACCTTTAAAAAAGCCATTGGCACTTTATACAAACAACGATTAATTGATATTAAGGAAGATGGAATCTATCTTATTTAATTTATTTTAAAAACGAAATTACATGAGTCAAATCAAGTGGGAAACGGTCAAGGAATATCAAGATATTACTTATAAAAAATGTAACGGTGTCGCGCGAATTGCTTTTAACAGACCCGATGTTAGAAATGCCTTTCGCCCAAAAACCACCAGCGAATTGTACGATGCATTTTATGATGCCAACGAAGATGTAAATATTGGGGTTGTATTATTATCTGCAGAAGGACCATCGTCTAAAGATGGCGTCTATTCGTTTTGCAGTGGCGGCGATCAGAAAGCCAGAGGACATCAAGGATATGTGGGCGAAGATGGCTACCATCGATTAAATATATTGGAAGTGCAACGTCTTATTCGATTCATGCCAAAAGCAGTTATTGCGGTGGTTCCTGGATGGGCAGTTGGTGGCGGTCACAGTTTGCATGTGGTGTGCGACCTTACTTTAGCGAGTAAAGAGCATGCGATTTTCAAACAAACAGATGCCGATGTTACCAGTTTTGACGGCGGCTATGGATCTGCTTATTTAGCAAAAATGGTAGGTCAAAAAAGAGCCCGTGAAATCTTTTTCTTGGGAAGGAATTACTCGGCTCAAGAAGCTTATGAAATGGGGATGGTCAATGCGGTCATTCCACATGACGAATTGGAAGATACCGCCTACGAATGGGCTCAGGAAATATTAGGAAAATCACCAACCTCTATAAGAATGCTGAAGTTTGCGATGAACTTAACCGATGACGGCATGGTCGGTCAGCAGGTTTTTGCTGGTGAAGCAACACGATTAGCCTATATGACTGACGAAGCCATTGAAGGAAGAAACGCATTTTTGGAAAAAAGGAAGCCCAGCTTTGAGAAAAAATGGATTCCATAATACTGCCAAAATCTTAAAATGAAAAAAATCAAACTGTGGTTGTCAGCGTTCAGATTACGGACGCTACCATTATCTATTTCAGGAATCGTTGTAGGAAGTTGTTTTGCTGTTTATAACGGATTCTTCAATCCCATCGTTTTTATACTTGCTTTATTGGTCACTGTTGGGTTGCAAATTCTATCCAATTTAGCCAATGATTATGGCGATGGGGTAAAAGGCACTGATAATGACACAAGGGTAGGACCTACTCGGGCCATTCAAAGCGGAGAAATTACACCACAACAAATGCTGGAGGCGTTGAAAATAAACGTTTTAGTTGTAATAGTCTTGACCATGCTGCTTATTTTCAAAGCTTTTGGGCATGGTTATTTTTTATATACCCTTCTCTTTTTTGTTTTGGGAGGAATTTCGGTTTATGCGGCCATGAAATATACCATGGGAGATTCAGCCTATGGCTATAGAGGTTTAGGTGATGTGTATGTGCTGGTTTTCTTTGGATTTGTGAGCGTCGTGGGCAGTTATTTTCTATATTCCAAACAATTGGATCATATCGTTGTGTTGCCTGCTCTTGCAGTTGGATTGTTCAGTGTTGGGGTATTAAACCTGAATAATATGAGGGATATCGAATCTGATAAATTATCCAACAAAATTACCTTAGCGGTAAAATTGGGGAAACAAAAATCAAAAGTATATCATTTAATTGTTGTCATCAGTGCGATGGTTTTTGGGATCGTCTTTGCAATTCTCTATTATAGCTCATTATGGAATTTCATTTTTTTAATAGCTTATATTCCGCTCATAATTCACCTAAAAAAAATTGTAACAGCCAAGGCTTCTTCAGATTTTGATTCGCAATTGAAAGTTTTGGCTCTGTCAACATTCTTGTTTTCATTCTTGTTAGGAATAGGGTATATCTTGTAGAAAGATGGTTAAAAATTTGTATGTCAAGTAATTAATTTATATATTTAAGTGTATTTATTAGCCGACATTTATTTGTTATTAAGGTGGTTATAAGATTTGGAACTTTAAAACTCAGACCTATTGTTCAATAGGTCTGAGTTTTTCTATTTATAAACACTGCTTTTATTCCTTTGAAATGAAGTACCTCAAAATATTTTGAATATATTTAAGTCGTTCAAAAAATAATACCTTTTAATTTCCAAAATCATGAAAATCACATTTTACGGTCATGCTTGCTTAAATATTGAAGTCAATGATGTCAACATTTTAGTAGATCCTTTTATTTCAGCAAATGAAAAAGCATCTCATATTGATATTAATTTGTTGAAAGCTGATTATATTTTAATAACCCATGCACACCAAGATCATATTTTAGACGTGGAAGCCATTGCCAAGCGCACGAATGCGATGATTGTTTCTAATTTTGAAATTGCCACTCATTTTGAGAAAATGGGTTTTGAAGTGCATCCAATGAATCATGGTGGGGCTTGGGATTTTGAGTTCGGCAATGTTAAATATGTTAATGCCATTCACACCTCATCATTTGCTGATGGCAGCTACGGCGGACAACCAGGAGGTTTCGTTATTGAAGGCGAGCGAAAAAATATTTACATAGCGGGCGACACGGCTTTGGCCATGGACATGAAACTCATTCCTATGCGAATCAAGCTCGATTTAGCCATTTTACCTATTGGCGACAACTTTACCATGGGTGTTGACGATGCCATTATTGCTAGCGATTTTGTTCAATGTGATAAAATCATGGGCTATCATTATGATACGTTCGGCTATATCGAGATTGACCATGAAGAATCCAAAAGAAAGTTTTTTGATAAGGGTAAGGATTTGATGTTATTGGAGATTGGGGAGAGTATTGAGTTATAACCAAATGCTGTTTGCATTTTTTTGAAAAAAAACCTTATCTGCTGTAACAATTTAAAAAGGAAGTGTCTTTATGTTATAGGAATCACTTAACCATCAAAACCATGATGTCAACTTCTTATAAAAATCAAGATTACTTGCAGTTTCATTCATTTATGCCTTAGTAATACTTTAATGGCAATCTAAAATTTTGATAGAGGGCTTTAACAAAGTGATTGTAAGTCCTCATATTGAAGTCATTTTCAAAAAAGGCGATAAGGAATCGGTAATTATTGAATCGATGACGAACCACCGCTGACTCATGCCTCAGTTATCAATCAAGATATCCACAGTTCCGAAACTTTCAATAGCGGCAAGCGCGATAGGTTTTATTTGCTCATAATCCGCTAAATCAAAGGGCAAGATACAACACGCTCAGGTTGTTTACATTGTTGTTTGACCGCTTCAAGATCTTCTGGCGAGCTGATAAAATTAATTGACAATGGTGTGTGATAGCGCTAAGGCTAAAGCTTTTCCAATACCGCTTGAGGCGTCCGTAATTCAGATAACTTTGTTGATGAAATGCATTGACGTTGAAATTGATACTTCGACAATCTCAGTAACCGAGTTGAAATGATTATCTAATTTTGACTGTTGACTGCTGACTGTTGACTGCCAAATGAAGACTGAACACTACCAACTGAACACTGCTCACTATGCACTGACTCCCGCCATTCTCTCCGTAAATCATCACTCATTTTCCCAGTGCCGTCATGTTTCCATCCGGGCGGTTTGACGATGTATTTAGCGCGATCTTGGATTGATTTCTTTCCAGTGAACACATCGCGTCCCATGGCCATCCATTCTTTAAAAGCAACTTTCAAAGGATTGTATGTTTTGATATTGGTCACTAAACCATAAACGACTTTTTCCTCCTTAAGTTCCGGTTGAAAAGTGCCGAATAGTTTATCCCAAATAATGAAAATTCCGGCGTGATTTCTATCTAAATATAAGGGATTACTGCCGTGGTGCACACGATGGTGCGATGGCGTATTCATGACCGCTTCAAACCATTTTGGCATTTTGTCAATCGCTTCGGTATGGATCCAGAATTGGTACAATAAGCTTACAGACATTTGCAATAAAATCATTCCGGGATGAAAGCCAATCAATGGGAGCCATAACCAAAAGATGAACGAATAAAATCCGCCAGACCAGGTTTGGCGCAGGGCAGTGCTCAAATTATAGCGTTCTGAAGAATGGTGCACCACATGAGATGCCCAAAATAATCGGTTTTCATGAGAAATCCGATGAAACCAATAATATGAGAAATCATCCGCAAATAGCAAGAGTGCAAAACTCCACCAGGCAAATGGGATCGTGAAAATCCTGAAGTTTTCGTAAATGACCATAAAAGTCAATAACACGATCGCTTTACTGATGAAGCCCAACAACACATTGCCTAATCCCATGGCAATGGAGGTCAAGGCATCTTTGGTTTCGTAAGTTTTTCTGTTTTCTCTGATGCTGACATAAAGTTCCAACCCCATCGAAATGATAAAAAACGGAATGGCATAAAGAATGATATTTGGAAACTCAGGCATTTTTTAATTAGTTATAAAGTTTAAGAAGATTTTTATTATATAAATTGATCTCAAGTTATCAAATTTCAAATGGGCTGTGCTCATTTAATCGTGTTAATTAGTGAAATTCGTGGCTGAAAATGAGATGTCGGTTTTAACACGCCTAATCTATATGTAACGCCTCTTTCATTTCTTAAAAATACAAAATTATTTGACTATTTTTGGCCTGTTATGATAGCATCCTACCAAAAATACATCCTCAACTTTAAACAACCTAGTGGCACATCGCGTGGAGTCCTCAAAACTAAGGATACTTGGTTACTCATTATTGAATCCGAAGGCAAAAAAGGCATTGGCGAATGTGGTATGTTTAAAGGTTTGTCCATTGATGACCGACCAGATTTTGAAGCGGTTTTAAAATGGACCTGTAAAAATATCTTCTTGGGTAAAGAGGTGCTGCTTTCAAAGTTGAAAGAATTTCCCAGCATTCAATTTGGTGTGGAAATGGCATTTTTGGATTTAGAAAATGAAGTGCCTTTTGAATTGTTTCCTTCCAAATTTACGAAAGGTCATGATGCGATTTCCATTAATGGATTGATTTGGATGGGATCCGAAACTTTCATGAGAGAGCAGATAAAAAATAAAATTGACGAAGGATTTACCTGCATCAAACTAAAAATAGGTGCCATCGATTTTCAAGCGGAATTAGACCTTCTAAAATCTATCAGAACCCATTTTTCTGCTGATGATATGGAATTGCGTGTGGATGCCAATGGTGCATTTACGCCTGCGGATGCTTTAGAAAAACTAAAGCGCTTATCGGACTATCATTTGCATTCAATTGAACAACCCATAAAACAAGGACAAGTCGAGGAGATGGCAAAATTATGTCAAACAACCCCGCTCGATATTGCATTAGATGAAGAATTAATTGGCAGTTTTAATGTAACAGATAAGTATGATTTGCTACAAACCATTCAACCGCAATATATTATTCTAAAACCGACCTTGGTTGGCGGATTTCAGGGCAGTAATGATTGGATCGCAGCTGCTGAAAACTCCAATATTGGCTATTGGATTACGAGTGCATTAGAAAGTAATGTGGGATTAAATGCCATTGCGCAATGGACGTACACCTTGAAAAGTGATAGGCCGCAGGGGCTTGGAACAGGAGGTTTATATACCAATAATTTTGACAGTCCTTTACAAGTGAAAAAGGGTACATTGCAGTACAATAAAACAAAACATTGGAATTTTAATATATAAGTGAATATGTATATAGCTCAAGCGTTTAAAGGATTGCATGAATGGTGGCGTTATGTTGTAGGACTTGCGATTGCCATAATTGGTGTGGTAATTTTCTCTATTCCTCATGGTATTGGGATCCTATTTAAAACGATGCAAGGTGGGACCATTGATCAATCAAGAATGAACGATCCTGCCTATCTTATGGGATTGTTTGAATCCAATGTCAATTTGGTGTTTATTTTACTTCCTTTTGCTGGCGGATTACTGTTTTTACTCGGCGTTGTGAAGTGGTTGCACAAGCAGTCCATTACCTCCTTAACAACATCACGACCAAAAATTGATTGGAAACGTTTTTGGACGATTTTTTTCTTTTGGGGTATTTTATCTTCAAGTTTGGTGCTTATAGATTATTATATGTCGCCTGAAGATTATGTTTTCAATTTCAATTTACAACCGTTCCTGATTTTATGTGTAATTGCGATTATTTTAGTGCCTTTACAAACCAGCTTTGAGGAATATCTATTTAGAGGCTATTTGATGCAAGGGATTGGCGTGGTTACAAAGTCAAAATGGATTCCTTTAATAATTACATCCGCCGTCTTCGGATTGTTGCATATCTCAAATCCTGAAGTCGATAAACTCGGTCCCATAATCATGATCTATTATATTGGTACGGGCTTGTTTTTAGGGATTATGACGCTGATGGATGAAGGCTTGGAACTGTCATTAGGCTTTCACGCGGCTAACAATTTATTCACCGCTTTGTTGGTCACTGCTGATTGGACGGCTTTCCAAACGCATTCTATTTTTAAAGATTTATCCGATCCGAAATCTGCTGAGTTTATGGATGTTTTAATGCCTGTTTTTGTCTTATTTCCTATTGTTTTATTCATTTTATCAAAAGTTTACAAATGGACGGATTGGAAAGGAAAGTTATTCGGCAAGGTTGTAGAACCAGTAACAGAAGATTATGGTATGTCGGAAGAGATTAATCAAATCGGAACTGAATAAGTTCCTTTTTTTTCCATAGCACTACTTTCGTTTCACATGAAAATTATATCTTAGTCCACATACAATAGTTAATATATCAATACTTAAAATCCTAAAAAATGACGCCAACCTTCGAT
>JBARDR010000663.1:0-6910 GCA_049795335.1 Gelidibacter sp.
ATAATATGTATCTAACATAGTCAATTAAAGTCAGTCAGCTCCATAAAACGCATTTTTAATCGACAAAATACACTTTTAATAGGACACGAACTTGGGTTTGGCTCGGGTTTCCTTCGGGTTTTCTTCGACAATTGCCCGTAAAACCTAGGGTTTACCGAAGAAAACCCGAAGGAATGGCGAACGAAGGGCGAATAAAGCTATTTATGAGGTTGTAAAAATGGTGCTTAATTAATTTAATTGCATTCATGAAAATGTTATTAATCTGAGAACAAATTAATTATCAAATCCTCTTATAATGGGTTGGCTTACTTCAGGAATAATCCGGCATTTTAATCAGGAATTGTTGCTAAAAGCCAACACGCATATGCCCTAATTTTGGGCACTACCCTACTTTTATTCTCATAACTAAATACTAATGAATTACTTAATCATAAATTCTATAAATTTTATTAACTTTATACTTATCTGAAGCTTAGCGCTTTGAAACTGCCCCAAGTCCTTAACTGATGCGGTGCTTAGAGAAACTAACTGACATTTTAATGGTCATGAACTATACATTTATGCCCTGACTATTACTATGTAAAGCTGAGGCTCACTTAACAAATTAGAATTTTTAATGACCAAAGAAATGGATACATCTAATTATACAGCGACGATTACAGTTAAAGAGAATCCTGAAACGGCCTTTCGAGCCATCCAGAACTTTCGGGGCTGGTGGTCAGAAGATATTGAAGGACCCACAGACCAACTGAACGAAACTTTTTTTTATCATTACAAGGATGTGCATCTATGTAAACTAAGACTTATAGAAGACATACCCTATGAGAAATTGGTTTATAAAATTATGGATAATCAATTTAGCTTTATACAGGACAAGACAGAATGGATAGGTAGCGAATTGATTTTTGTTATTGAAAAGGAGGACGACCATACCAACATAAAGTTCACTCATTCTGGTTTGACTCCAAAGGATGAATGTTTTGATATTTGTGAAGAGTCTTGGAACAATTACATTAAAAATAGCCTGTACAAATTGATCACAACAGGAAAAGGCGAACCTAATGAAAAAGAAATGGACGGGTTTAATGCCGATCTTGTAGAGAAATGGAAGCTGAAATAGACAATAACCACCGCTTACACGACAGCGGTATTTCAGTTACTATTTAGCCCGACAGGATCGCGCTAGGAGGCTTTTTACATTGAGATGAGCATTTTTTTGACTGGCACAAACGAGTGATGTGCAACCTAAAAACATATCGTGAACCCAATGAAAAAATCAGTTAACATCATCAGCTTGATTGCTTTTGTCTGCACGCTGACGCATTGTAACGGACAGGTCAAACCCGACCCGAATAAACGTGTTGGCGGCGGTTGTGACGGTTGCGAATTGATGTACGTTGGAATACCGAAAAACATCAAGTCCGTCGATACCAGTGCAGGATGGGCAGAAAAAGGTCAAAAACTTTTGATTACAGGAACAGTTTATAAAATGGGTGGCAAAATTCCTGTACCAAACGTGGTGATTTACTATTGGCAAACCGACAATAACGGGTATTATTCCCCTAAACCAGGAATGGACGAACAGGCCAAAAGGCACGGGCATATTAGAGGTTGGGTAAAATCGGACGAGAATGGACAATATTCCATTTATACCATTCGTCCGGCACCTTATCCCAATGATGATACTCCTGCACACATTCACATTTCGATAAAAGAACCGAACATTGCGGACGAATATTATATTGACGAACTGGTTTTTGATGACGACATACTATTAACAGGCAATAAAAGAAAGGCTCTTGAAAACCGCGGCGGTAGTGGCGTTTTAAGAGTATTGATTGATAAGGAGTTGCAAGTGGCGGAACATAATATAATTTTAGGACTTCATATTCCTAATTACCCCGAAAAGCATCAAACCAAATTGAATTCAGGACTTGAGATTGGTAAGGACAATCCTTCATTTACACCCTTTCACGCATTTGGTCCAGATAAGGGCACTACTACCTGTCCTGTTTGTAAATATGGGAGATTTCATGGAATCGTCTACTTTGTCGGAAACCATCCAGATTGGGACCATATAAAAGATTGGTTATCATTTTTAGAACATGAAAGCGTAAGTCGCAGTAAATATTTAAAAGTCTATTTTGTCTATGGCAATGAGAAAAATTACAGAAAGGAAATAAGACAAAGGGAATTAGAAAAACTGGGTAATGAACTCAAAATAAAGAATACGGCTTTAACCTTTGTACCGTCATTGTCCGACACGGATAGCGAGGTAAACCTGAACCAAATAAATCCTGAAGTAAAAAATACATTCGTAATATATAGAAACAGAGCGATAATTGACAAATTCGTAGACTTACAACCCACAAAAGAAAACTTTAACCTGATTTCACAGACTTTGGACAAAACAAAAAACACATTTTTTAATCTGCCTGAACCAAAACACCATTGAGATTAAGGCAGTACATCATACAGTATCCAATAAGCATGGGGCTGTAATGAAATGGGAAATCCTGCAGATTTTTCAACGACGGTTTGGATATGTCGAGGTTGCTGCAAAACACGCCATAGCTCCCATACATAAACCTTAGCAGTCAGAATAAAAACGACACTATAAACATTGAGAAACCATAAAATAAAAGTAAAATGGAAAAGCTACAATTCAAAATAGAGATAAACGCAACAGCTCAAAAAGTGTATGAAACGATGTTGGGCTTAAAGGACAAAAACACATATGAATATTGGACTTCTGCCTTTAATCCTTCTTCTACATTCGAAGGTAGTTGGGAAAAAGACAGTAAAATGCTTTTTGTGGGCGTTGATGAAAAAGGAAAAAAAGGCGGCATGGTGTCTAAAATTGTAGAACACCAACCCGCCAAGTTTGTTTCAATATTGCATTATGGTTGCTTGGATGGCGACACGGAAGTAACTACCGGCGAAAAAGTTGAACAATGGGCAGACGGACATGAAAATTATACTTTTCAAGAAACTAACGGAATAACAACGCTAACTATTGATGTTGAAGCCATTGAAGATCATTTAGATTATTTCAACCAAACATTTCCAATAGCATTAGATAAGTTAAAAGAGATTTCCGAGCAATATTAAAAACTTTAATACCAAAAACCATGACAAATAATAAAGTAACACTTCACAGAGTTTTTACGGCCAATCCTGAAAAAATTTACAAAGCATTTACTGATCCGGATGCAATGGCTTCTTGGCTACCACCCTACGGTTTCATTTGCATAGTTCATAGTATGGATGTGCAAATTGGCGGCAAATACAAAATGTCATTTACAAATTTTGGAACAGGAAAGAGCCAATCATTTGGTGGTGAATATTTAGAAATTATCCCGAATGCATTCTTGAAATATTCCGACGAATTTGACGACCCAAATTTGCCGGGACAAATGATTACAACCATAGAACTTCGAAAGGTAATGTGTGGAACAGAAATTTTTGCCACACAAGAAGGCATTCCTGATGCCATACCCATTGAAATGTGTTATTTAGGGTGGCAAGAAAGTTTAGAAAAATTAAAAAAATTGGTTGAACCAATTATCCCTGATGCCTAAAAATCAGAAAAAAACTAAGTAAGGAACCGCTAACCACGGTTTGGCAAAATGGGGTCAGCCGTGCTAAATTGAGCAGTTGTAGCTCTGTATGGCATTTGTTCTGAATTGAATATCACACGATCTTTTGATGGTTAGAACATTAGGAAGACGTTTGTTAAAAGTTGAAAAGCAACATCCGAATTCAATAAACTTAAAAAGGTCAATATGAAAAAAATACTCCTGTTTGCTACTGTGCTTACAGTCCTCTCTTCAACTTTTGCACAGGAAAATTATGAAAATCCCGAGTTGAAAGAACAAATCAAATTACTTGACCTGGCCCACGCCCGTGCAATATTTGAGGGAAATGCAGTGGCTTTGGATAGCCTCATGGATGACGATGTTACGGTAAATCATCCCACCAATAGGATAGTAAAAGAAAAACAGGAGCTACTGGACTTGATTAAAAAGGGTGTCATTCGCTACACCTCTTTTGAGCGTAATCCAGAAACTTTCCTGTTCTTCAAAGATATGGTGGTTGTCATGGGCAACGAAGTTGTGGTACCCGCCAAAGGCGCACCAAATCAAGGTGAAACCCTACAACGTAGGTATACAAATATCTGGATGAATAAAAATGGTAAATGGAAACTTACAGTCAGACACGCACATAATGTTTGTGTAGATAAGCCTAAAAATTAGGGTCAAAATAACGGGATTCAAGAGTTAGACCTTATCTTTTAAGCACAGAAATAAATTGAATTTAATCTTTTACCTCTCATAAAACGGACTGAAGCATGGCGTTGAAGATTAACGTCCTAATGGAAACCCCAACCGCTAACACAGTAAGTAAATTATGGTTTAGACATTCCTAACTTAGGTAATCCTGTTCGTATTTGAATTGGTTAGGGTAAGATAAATGCCACAGCTCCTATTGAAATCAGTTCCACATAATTTCTCCTAGTCTTAAAAAAAATCTCTTTAAGCTAACATTGGATGAGCATATAAATGAAAAAACTAACTACTGATTGCTAGAGCATTACACAACCTTAGTCAGCACTTCAACAACAGAAGCTCATGAACAGATACCTTACGGATTAAGTTTTTTTCAAAAACACAGCTATGAAAAAAAGTAAATTACTTCAAATGCACAATATGGGCATCGTGGTAGAATCCCTTGACAATGCCATTTCATTCTTCACAGAAATTGGTCTAAAGCTTGAAGGACGTACAACAATCGAAGGAGAATGGTCTGGTCGCGTTACCGGATTGGATTCTCAACAGGTAGAAATAGCAATGATGGTTACACCGGATGGTCATAGCCGCCTTGAACTTTCAAGATATCTCAGCCCCACAACGATTTCAGACCATCGAGGAGCGCCTGTTAATGCACTAGGTTACCTTCGAATTATGTTTACTGTTGAAGATATTGACGAACTTGTATCAAGGCTTATTAATCAAGGTTCTGAACTTGTAGGCGAGATTGTTCAATATGAAAACTCGTATCGTCTGTGCTACATTCGTGGCGTGGAAGGACTTCTAATTGGATTGGCAGAAGAAATTGGCAGGAAATGAATAAAAAGTCGCATATTACATCCATTTAACTAATAGCTTGGTCAGTACCGATTTGGAAAATATACGGATTTCCCAAATCCGGTTTTAAATTGATAGTCCTTGTAATCCCATGTAGCGGCACATGCGCATAAACGTTGGGCGTAAACTAAGTAAAATGAAGAACTGTTTTTATACATTTATTTTAAGTCAACTTATTACTTTTCAATCTTTTTCACAAGAAATTGAAATGAATGGAATAATTGCTGATTCTGAAACTAAAAACCATATTGAATTTGTAAATATTGGGATATTAAATAAAAACAAAGGAACAATTTCAAATCTAAATGGAGAATTTAATCTAAGTGTTTCAAAGCGCTTCTTAGGCGACAGTCTAACCATAAGTCATATTAATTATTATCCCGTTAAAATTCCAATCAGAAATTTTAAAAATCAAACTATATTTCTCAAAGCCAAAACAAATGAATTATCAGAAGTAATAGTTACTAATAAAAAGAAAAGGAAGAGGACCATCGGAGTTAAAAGTTATAATCCTTTACTGTGGCTTGGTGCAATTTCAGAGGATATGGACATTATTGAAAACGCTCAAAGAATTAATATTCCTGATAAATCTGTTAGAGTAAAATATGTCAATATTTATTTAAGAGCAGGTTTTAAATCTGATAGCAGTTTTGTAAGAATCAACTTTTACAAAAATGTTGACCATGCGCCTGATAAAAAAATTGTTTTTGAGAATATAATTCACAAAAAGAAGATAGATCCTGGTTGGTTGCAAATTGACCTGACCAAACAAAATATTTATTTGAATGAAGACTTTTTTGTGGGTGTAGAATTTATACCAGATTTTAAAAATCCACTTGAGGTATATCTTGGAGCAATATTAACCAAAGGAAAAGGATATTCAAGAAGAAACAGCCAAGGTAAATGGAATAAACTTCAAGGAGCATCAACAATAAATGTTGAAATTGAATATTAAATAAACTAAAGTCTAGGCATTACGCTATTTGAAAATAATGGCTTGGTCCTCTCCTACTTGGAAAATCTTACGGATATGACTTTAATAACACGCTCACTTTGGCGATTTATTTAATATCTTTAATGGCTATTTTTGGACACATAATATTTCCGATCCCTATAATAAACGCCTGAATATAAAAACCTAATAAAATCAAGGACGAACACCTTTTGTTAGCTATGGCTTGGACTATACCCCTTTTGGTTGTTGTTTAGAACAAATACCACCACATTAAGCTGGGCATAGTACCACATAGTTATCAATCCTAAACGATCACAAAAATGAAAAACAATTACATCATACTAGCTCTTTTGATACTGACGCTGGTCAGCTCCTGCAATGAAAAAAAACCAAAAACCATAGCCATTGATGTCCTCTTGACAGTTCCTGAGAATGTTTATGATCAGGCGGTTCAATTAAATAAGGCCATCCTTAAAAGCCATCCTGATAATTTCACTTTGGACGCCAACCATATCCCACACATTACTTTATTGCAGTGTTATATTGTTAACAGTGATATGCCAAAGGTTGAGCAGTTGTTAAACGGTCTCTTTAAAACCATTGCAAATGATACGCTGTGGGCCGATGGTCTGCAATATAACAAGGAGAAGGCCGAGAGTTTCGCTTCCATAGGGATTGAAAAAAGCAAACCGCTAATGGCAGTTCACAAAAAGATCATCGCACTTTTAGAGCCTTATATGGTCACTAATGGTACCCAGGATGCCTATGTTCAAAATGCCGATGGCTCGCCGATAGATCAATTTACCAT
>JBARDR010000664.1:0-5254 GCA_049795335.1 Gelidibacter sp.
GACAAAATCGCCTCCCGATCCAAGCCATGCAACTTGTAAGTTTTTTTAGAAATGGTCAATTCCGGTCTGAAGTAGAAGCTCACAGGTTCTGAATTCTCACTGCCTTTTAAAGTTAAGCGATACGGAACTTCCCTTTGTTTTCCTGGCGATATGGTTTGAAGATAGATACATAACATTGATACAAAAATAAGCGTTTTTAGAATAATCAAGAGCTTCATCTCGGGGCCATTTAAAATAGAATGAGGTGTTTTTTATGTGCAATCCTTTTTAATGCCTGATTCCATATTGCAAATTTCATGGAACGCTGATTTTAATTGATTTTCAATGATTTTTTGACAGGGGGTTTCACGGATTACTTACAGAGATATGCAGAGATTCTATGAAGATAAATGGAGATTATTTATTAATAGTGACGCTATGCACTTAAGTAAAGTGTTTAACTTATACATGGACATGCACTTGCTCATGCCTAATTTTATAGAACGTTGATTTTACTGATTTTTTAGCCTAATCTCAGTTCCTATTTATTTTTAATGGGACTTCTAATCCCTAATCCCCGATTAGACCAAGCCGTCTATTTTCTATATCTAATCGCTATTATCCTAATGACTCCCTCTAAAAACTACCATATGGCAACTATCCTCTACTTCGTTTCGAGTCGATTCCGCAACATGCATAATACCCCAATTTCTTCTTTGGAAAGATTTTCTGCATTTTTCAGCAAATTGTTAATTTCCGTCTCAAAATATTTTAAGGTTCGTCCCTCGGTATAATCTTCAATAATTCGCGGATCGATATAAGAGCCCCTGGCCACAGATGGAGTATTCCCCAAACGTTCCGAAACGCGGTTCACGGCTTCCTTGATATTGGTATCCAACAATTTCTGGTCTTTTTTGTCCACAACTCCCAATTCGTCCAAAGCGATGGCGGCAATCATGGTGCCCGCCCAAGTTCTAAAATCCTTGGCGGAGAAATCTTCACCCATCACTTCGCGGATATAGGCATTTAAGTCGTCGCTTTTCACATCCACGATATGGTCGTCTTCGTCGAGATATTTGAAAATCTCGTAACCCGGCATGTCATCAATTTCCTGAACAATTTTGGCCAATTTTTTATCCACGACCACTTTTTCCTGCTCTTTTTTGGATTTCCCAGTGTAATGAAAAATCATTTCATCGCCATTTATCGTCAGATGTTTGTGTCGCATGGTGGTAAGGCCGTAAGTCGAATTTTCCTTGGAGTAAGTTTCGCTCCCAGGTCTGAAAAACGCCGATTCCAATAAGCGCAGCATCGTTGCCATGACCTTTTCGCGATTCAATTTGCGCCTGCGTAAATGTTGTCCCGTAACGCGTCGCATATGTTCCAATTGATCCGCAAAATCAATGATGCGGTCAAATTTTTTGGCATTCTGTTGTTCTCGATATTTTTCGTGATAAATATATTGCTTACGATTCTTATCATCACGTCCTGTTACCAACAGATCCGCTTTTCGATTTTCATCAATTTCAACATCCCTCCATGCGGGAGGAATTACTAGCGATTTGATCCACTCTTTAGTTTCCTTATCGGTAATGGTTTTGCCATGTTTATCTTTATAGGTAAATCCTTTTCCGCTTTTTTTTCTCTGATACATGACTGTGATTTTATTTTAAAATTAGAATAAAAAGTTTGATTGAAGAGAAAAATTAAGGTCTTGTTAGCGACGTTTATTAACTCATTTAGTAAGGTTTATGTGTTGAGATACTCAAAATTAGTGCTTGTTTGAGTTGCTAATATTTTGATGACTTTTTAGCTGAAAATAAAACCCTAGAGATCCTTACTTTTGCGGAAGTAGGAAGGGCATCAGAAAGGCTTATATATATAGTGATGAACCTACAGTTACGAAAACGCAAATACAAAGTATTGATGAATTCGTTAAAATACAATGGAAAACCATTAATAAACTCATGTACAAACAGACGGAATAAAAAAGCAACCATACAAACAAATCTACGGACAAATACCCTACAGATTGCTTCGGCTATACTTCCCTCGGAATGACGCGAGGGTGACGCCTCGTAATCACGAATTGTCAGAATCTCGCACTAATAAAAGTACCAATGGAACTCATCTTCAAAGAAATTATTAAAAAGTGGCATGATATCCACCATAAGAATAATGCTTACAATGAAAAGCAACTTACAAACTTATTGTTTCGGCAGAACATCGACATTGAGTCCGTAGAGCAGGCGATTGATTATTACAATTCCTATTTTACTCGAGTCAGACGGTATTTATATCTTCCAAAATGGTACGAGCTCAAGAGAGATTTCCCGGCATTGTTTGGATTGACGGTCGATGAGGATCAGGAAGTCATTAAAGCATTTACTGATGAAGAGAACGCCATAGAGGATGATAATTCAAAATTATGGATTCTTGCTAAAGTGTCTAAAGCCATCCTTAATCCTGGTTATGGCTTTTTATATGAAGCTCAAATATCACTTCCCGACGGGATTGCGACTCCTGGTCAAGAGGGAATTCCGATAAATCTATGGTGGCGAGAAGCTTCTGAAAATAATAATTTGCAAGGCGTGTTTCTGGCCTATTATCGCAAAACGTCGATCATTATATTTAGGGTATCACAAGAGCTATCTGACGAACATTTCAAAACAATATTTAGATTTAAGCCAAAACCGATCAGTTTTTTAAAACATATTAAGGAGCGATTTAATAACATTAAAGATGATGAGTTGAGTTTGACCCACCAACTCTTATCCAAAGATGGATTTTTAAAAAAGGAGTCGCATCAATTCGATTTAAATTACAAAGGGTTTAATTTCAGTCAAAAGCTCGCTTTAGATCGTGTGTTTTCTCAAAATGTCACATTTATTTGGGGTCCACCTGGCACGGGAAAAACCTATACTTTATCAAAAATTATAACGCAGGCATGCACTTTAGGGATGCGCGTGCTTGCTGTAGGGATTTCGAATGTTTCTGTGGATATCTTAGGTCAGGAAATCCTTAAAGACTTTGAAAATTTTAGTGATGCCTCACGACGGTTATTAAATGAAAGAAAGCTTTTGCGATTTGGATATCCGGTGCTGCCCGAAATTGTTAACGATGCTCGTTTATATCCCGACCAAGAACTAGTGGATAGACTTAGAAAAGACTATGGGGACGTCTTAAAACTTCTTAGGAGTAGTAACGAACTCAGTGTGGAAGAAAAAGCTATTCTTAGAAACCGACAATTTCTACTTCAAAATGAGATTAAGCAGAGCAATCAAAAACGTATTAAAGCATCTCGATTAGTTTTCACAACAGCAGCACAATGTTTTCTTGGCGGAAATTTTGACAATGAGAAATTTGATCTCGTAGTGGTTGACGAAGTAGGGATGATGCCATTCATTCAAACCTTGACCATGTCCAGTTTTACGTCAGATAAATTTTTAGTGGCTGGCGATTTTAAACAACTGGGACCGATAAGTATCGGAAAGACAGAAGCTGTCAATAATTGGTTTCATAGAGATGTTTTTGAGTATTTTAAGGACGTGGACGGTTTTGAAGATGATGTCATGGTCATGTTAACTGAACAAAGGCGGATGCACCCAGATATTTGTGAGTTTATCAACGACCGATTTTATAACGGGAAATTGACCTCATTCCATTCCGAACAGTATAAAGAGATTAAAATTGAAAAAGGAAAAATAGTGGGACCCTATTGTTTTATCCCAATCGAACCCAAAGATGGTTCAAGGGTCAAGTCTACACAAGGCAAATCTCGAGTCAATACTAAAACGGCTCAGGTTGTTATGGATCTCGTGGAAAGCATTCTGAAGCAAAACGAAGTTTTAGAAATAGGCATAATTACACCCTATAATGGGCAAGTCATACATCTGCGGAAGCAATTGTTTAGTAAGTCACTTACGCATGAGCAATTGGATCGGGTGAAAGTTGGAACGATTCATTCGTTTCAAGGCTCTGGATTTGATGTCATCATTTATGATATCGTTGATAACTCTGAAAGGAATATTGGAAATCTGTACAAAGGAATCAACGGCGAACGGTTGGTGAATGTAGCGCTTTCAAGGGCTAAACATAAATTAATCATTGTTGGAGATCCTAAGGTTTTTTCAGCTGCAGATGGACATGAGCAAGTGTCCAAAAAACTAAGATCGTTCATGGTAGATTTGAGAATGTCAAAATTTCAATTGAAATGGGAGGACGTTGTGTGAGTATTAAACTTTCTCGCCATAACGAACCTCCAGCGCTCACCATAAAGAAACCTAGTTTTTCATTCCTTTAACCCTTCCAATTCCGAGGGGTAGGGAGGGACACTTCACTTTGGCATAGCTCAGCACAGGCATTACTTATCTAAAATAAGAAATAGCGTCCGCCAGATCTTGATTTCTATGAGGAAATCATTTGTATAAATTATCAAAACTGATTTATATCACATTTAAAATCAGCTACCTATCGAGGCTACGTATCAAGAGAAGTATGAACTTAAGTTTCAGAAATAGGATTGCCTTGTATTATATGACTGCCGCTGGCGTGATTATGTACCTATGTTGTATCTACAATAAAAAAAGCAGGTACAAATTAATGTAACTGCTTTATTATCAAGTAGCGAGAAGGGGGCACGATCCCCTGACCTCCGGGTTATGAATCCGACGCTCTAACCAACTGAGCTACCTCGCCATTCTTAACTATATCAGGAATTATAAGATTTTTCAATCCTTAGCTTCCTGCATTTATTTGAGGCTGCAAATATAAAAACAAATTCTATGTCTGCAAGCATTAATCCCAATAAAATCGAGATTAAATTATTTTCAAGCAATTTGTCTTTAAACTAAACAATTAATTATATATTGACCACGCTAACAAAAAAAAATATGGAAGACAAAATTAAAATTGAGATGGAATTTCCCATTCATTCATCGCCTCAACTTTTATATCAATATATATCGACACCTTCTGGCCTTTCTGAGTGGTTTGCTGATAATGTAAACTCTCGTGGCGAAATGTTTACGTTTATTTGGAATGACAGTGAAGAGAAGGCTAAGCTATTGAGTAAAAAAAGCGACGAACGCATTAAATTCAGATGGTTAGCAGATGAAGAAGAAGGGGATTCCTATTATTTTGAGATCAGAATCCAAGTGGATGAAATTACCAAAGACGTATCTATTATCGTTACTGATTTTATTGATGAGGATGAGGTTGAAGAAGCTAAGATGCTTTGGGAAAATCAAATTTCAGATTTGAAACAGGTTTTAGG